>JAKAPD010000017.1 GCA_021812025.1 Microcaldota archaeon
AAGCTATTTTCAAGGCGTACTCCAGCGTCTATATACACAGGAGCACAGAGATAAACAGGAATGAGGCCAATATCGCTGCCGCCAAGGTCAGGGAGGAGATTGAGAGGCTCGGCGTAGCGGAGATGCATGTAGAGGAGATACAGGATACTGTGGAGAAGGTAATAATGAGCCTGGATACCTCTGTAGCTAAGACCTATATACTATATAGGCACAAGCACGCGGAGATAAGGAACTTTAGAAACTCTCTCGGGATAAATGATGACGGCCTGAAGCTTCCTATAAACACGCTGATGGTGCTTGCAGCCAGATATCTCCTGAAGGATCAGAACGGTAAGGTGGTGGAGGGACCGAGAGAGCTCTTTATGAGGGTGGCTAACGCTATTGTCAACGCAGAGCGGAACTACAATAAGAGCGAGGAGAGGGTGATGAGCATAGCCGATGAGTTCTACAATGCGATGGTGGAGTTCAGGTTCATGCCAAATTCGCCGACTCTGATGAATGCAGGCGCTCCTCTCGGACAGCTGAGTGCATGCTTCGTACTCCCGGTAGGTGACTCAATAGTCGAGATATTCGATTCCGTTAAGAATGCAGCCCTGGTACATCAGACGGGCGGCGGCACAGGTTTCGCATTCTCCAGGCTCAGGCCTTCTAATGATGTTGTGAGGAGTACCGGTGGCGTGGCCTCCGGTCCAGTCTCGTTCATGAAGGTTTTCGATTCTGCAACAGAACAGATAAAGCAGGGCGGTAAGAGGAGAGGGGCCAATATGGGTATATTGAGGATAGACCATCCCGATATACTGGATTTCATAGTGCTAAAGGAGAACGAGGGTGTGCTTAGGAACTTCAATATATCCGCAGCAGTAACCGAGGAGTTCATGAACGCGCTTGAGAGGAACTCCGATTACAACCTGGTAAACCCGCATACCAAGAAGGTTGTCGGCAAGCTCAACGCCAGAGCTGTATGGAATCTTATAATAACAATGGCATGGAAGACCGGTGACCCTGGTCTTGTGTTCCTTGACAGGATCAATTCAAGTTTTGCGAACCCCGTTCCAAAGTTCGGGCCCGTAGAGGCGACGAATCCGTGCGGCGAGCAGCCACTATACGCCTATGACTCGTGCAACCTCGCATCGATAAACTTGGCAAAGATGGTAAAGAGGACAGATCATCACTTCGAGGTAGACTGGGATGAACTGAAAAGAATAACCAGGATGGGCACGAGATTCCTCGATGACGTAATAGACGCAAACTCCTACCCATTACCGCAAATTACTGAAATGACAAAAGCCATAAGAAGAATCGGCTTGGGAGTAATGGGCTGGGCTGATCTGCTCATAAAGCTCGGGATAAGATACGACAGCAACGAGGCGCTGGTTCTTGCGGAAAAAGTAATGTCGTTCATAACAGGAAATGCGAGGAGGATGAGCGAGGAGCTTGCAGTAGAAAGAGGGCCATTTCCGGAATTCCAGAACAGCATATGGGCCAAGCTGGGCAACAAGCCACTGAGAAACTCGACAGTCACAACGATAGCTCCGACCGGGACAATCAGCATAATAGCCGGCGGGACGTCACAGGGAATAGAGCCGATATTCTCTGTGGTGTACATGAGAAACGTCCATGAGAGCCTCGGATCCAACCTGATAGAAGTGAACGGAGAGTTTGAGGCACACGCACTGGAGCACGGGTTCTACACCGACGATCTGATGAGGACGCTTGCAGGTAGAGTGTCAATACAAGACGTAGAGGAAATACCAGAAAATGTGCGAAGGCTTTTTGTTACTGCTTTCGATATAGGCTCAGAGTGGCATGTAAAGATGCAGGCGGCATTCCAGAAGCACACAGACAATGGAGTCTCGAAGACAATCAACTTTCCGAACTGGGCCACACCCCAGGACATAGAAAAAGCATATACGCTGGCTTATTCGCTAAATTGCAAAGGCATAACTGTCTACAGGGACGCAAGCAAATCGGTACAGGTGCTGCAAGCGGTCAATTCCGATGCCGCAAGACAAAAACCGCTTTACAAGGAACTTAAGGAAAAACATGCAGAAAAGTCCGAAGAGGCTCCAATGACAGTATCCGCAGTCAAAGAGCGCGCAGCCGCTTATACGCTCATAACAGCAGAGCAGGTAAAGTGCATCGACTGCGGCACAGGCATGATTGCAGGGGGAGGATGCATGACGTGCCCGAAGTGCGGCAACAGCAAATGCGCATAGGCTCCTTTTAATTTTTCTTTTAAGGGTTAGCTCCTGCGCGATGTGGTGGGATATATTCCTCTCACAAATGGAACAGCTACAGCAATAAGTAACTGCATGGCAAAGCACCAGCCAAAATATCGCCGATTATCCACACAAGATTGCCATAAACGCTTCATGTCTTTGTAAGAACCTCGCAGCTGCCCTCGGTCACGATTACTTCCGCTTCTGCCTGTGTTATTACCCCCGTGCCAAGTAACATCGGGTGTGGCTCAAGGATTCCGTTTCTTGTCAGCTCCCCGATTGCCGCATAAGTTGCAAACTTTGAGCCAAGCACTCCTGCGAGCCAGCGGACGGCGAAAGGTTCGCTATTATATTTCCTGGATATTTCTTCCAAAAGCTTTCTTGCGTCTCCGGAACGCACGGAGCCGATTCCGTTGAGACTATATATGTCGCAGATGTCGCTCTCGATTATGAGATTCTTTTTGCCGTTTGTCGCGAATGGCTCTATAGCGATGACCATATCTTCTTCAAATAAAGTATCATCGCCATTGTCATAGTTTGGTATGAACGTACCTGCATGAAGGTTATGCTCTTCCACGCCATGGCCGCCAAGATTTAGTATCGGTCTGAAGCCCTTTGCTTCTATTGCCTTTTGGATTTCGGCGCCCACAGCTCTAAACTCGACACCTGGGCGTATGGCGTCTATTGCGGCATCGAGCGCACTCCTGGAAGCCTCAACAAGCTCAGTGTATTTACCAGACAGGTCAACAGTTAGCGCACAATCACCGAGCAATCCGTTCTTTTCCGCGCCAAAGTCTACTTTTACGATATCATTCTCCCCAAAAACCTTTTCGTCGCCAATGGATGGGGTGTAATGCGCGGCTTCGTCATCGACCGACAGGTTGAGCGGGAAGGCGCAACCAAAACCTTTCTCCTTTGCGTACGCTTCCGTCTTCTCCGCCACGTCGAGGAGCTTGGCGCCGGGCTTTATCATGTCCCTTGCTTTCAGAAGGGCCTCGTACGAAACTTTCCCTACCTCTCTTCTTATTTTCAGCGCGTCTTCATCCAAAAAATCACCCCAATTTCTTCTGTTTCCCGCCACCTCTCAGCTCTTCCTCTCTGAAGTCTAGCTCTTTGAGTATGCGCATCGTTGCCGGTAGAACCTGGTGGTTTATATAGTAGTCCGGATCATAATCCTTCGCCAGGCCCTCCAGTTCTGCCTTGTCTGATATCGAATTACCATGTTTTGTGATTATATAACCTATCACCGCGCGCTGGACCTCCTCGACTCTTTTAAAGCCGGATTCCACTGCTTTCTTCGCTGCGGCGAGCTCCGGCGACTTCGAATCGTAAGAGCCTATGCCCTTCCTGAGCTGGGTGTTGATCACGAGCTCGCTCAAGGGGATTTTTCCTTCCTTGAGCCTTTTCACCACGTCTTTCACGATCTCCGCTGCCTTTTCCTTGCTGCCTTCCTTCAGGATTGTCTCAAGGACCATTCGTTGCGTGTCGCGCGCAAGTCTCGACCAGTCTCTGCGCACCAGCTCGAAGCCCCTTATTTTTATCCTTCCCGATTCGGATATGAGCGCGTACTTTTTCTTTGCGCCTCCAGCTCCCGGTTTTTCTGACTTCTTGCCCACAAATACGCCTCTTGTGTAGAAGTCTTCTAGCTCCAGCTCCATGGATTCAGGGAGCTTCGCGTTAATCATCTTCATGAAGGAGAGCGCGTCGTCTTTGTCCTTGTCTCCGAGCAGCATGACTATAGAGTCCGTGTCGCCGTAGATAACCTTGAATCCGGATTCCTCTGCTGCGGCTATCGATTCCTTTATGTACTGCCTGCCGTATGCGGTGACACTTGCAGCGCAGTCTCTCGAATACCATCTTGAGCGCGCATATCCCAGATAGCCGTAGAACGAATTCGATACTATCTTGAGCGCTTGGGATCTGGAGCCGAGTTCTATGTTTGTGGGGTCTTTCTTGTAGCGCCTCTTGACCTCGCTCCTCTGATCTACGAGCAGCTTCAGAATCGTCGGTATTATGCACTTCCTGTTCTTGTCGAACCTGGTGCCTGTAGGCGATTCGAAATAATCGCTGCAATCGTTGCAAACGGCTGACGGGTCTATATTGTGCGAAATTATTATCGACGGATAGAGGCCCCTAAAGTCGAACACCGCGAGCTTGCTGTAGATGCCCGGCTCTGGCGTCTTGACATAAGCGCCCTCAATCGGATTGTAAGCCCTTCTCGCAATCTCCTCCTCATTTGGTTTGTTCGGGATCAGTTCGTTGAACTTTCTCGAGTATCTCATCAAAGTGAATTCGACTAGCTGCCCCGCCGTTGACACTGCCACATCAGTTGGCATGTCGCCGGTTGTCCTTGAAAGCTCTATTATTATCGGCATGAACGTATCGTAGACGTACATAAGAGCGTCAGAATCGTTCAGATTATAGGTGGCGAGGTTCTCAAGGTCTTCCCGGTCGCCATCCCATAGCTTATAGATATCCTTTTTCTCTACCGTTACTTTCTTCTCCTTGCTTATCGCCTCGTATACGTTCTTCAGCGTGTAGCTGTTGAGCTTGAGCATGTGTTCCGCCGCTCCTACTACTGCTATGAACTTCGTCACCACATACATATCGATGTGCACACGGCCGGCGCATTTTACTCGCTCTACAAGACCATGGCGCTCCAGCCTCGTGCCACCAGAAAACCTGCTTACGTCAAAATCGATTTTGAGCCTTTTGCTCCTTTCTAGCAGGTACTTTATGTCGAAATTGGCAGAATTGTATCCCGTAATGAAGTCTATGTCCAGCTTGTCAAGAAGTTCCAGGAATCTTCCAATCATAGATGCCTCGTCCTTGACGACCTCCACGAACGGAAGATCGATCTTCTTGAATGTTATTACCCCATTGCCTTTCTTCCCGCTGGATACGTAAGAATAGCTTATCATTATGACGGGATCGACTTCTGCTCTAGGCATCTGTAGCGGATTGTAGACTTCTATGTCAAAGCACAGGAGATTTGGGCGTATTTCGGGTACCTGTTTACTCCCTTTCTTCTGCCCAATTTTATCCAGTACGAACGCTTGGCCGTTGCGTGAAAGCTCAAAGTCATAAACTGTCATCGGGAATATGCCTGTGTCTATTACATACCTCTTTGCAAAAGGAATGTCGAACTCGTAGCAATTGCCGTATTTCTGCATCATGGCAGCAAGTTTCGGCACATAAAGCGGCGTTCCAACATAAACCTTGTAGCACTCCACTTTCATCCCAAATATGCTTTTGCTCTCCTTCTCCAGCGCAGTCGCTCTTATCAGCTCGCCGCTTTCATTCGCCGCGATGTCCTTTATAACGGCTTCGTCAAGCCTGCCCCTGGGCTCAAAATAGAAATATGGTTTGAACGCCTTGTCCAGGATCTCATAGGCTTTTCCGTCAGTACCCTTGACAGTAAGCCTGATAAAAACCTCATTTCCAAGCGTAACATAGTCAACGTCGAGCACGATGCCCTCTATTGAGAATTCGCTTCGCCCGGATGCGGCTGCTGGCTCCCCTGAGCTTTTAGGAACAGCTTTCATAGAGTATACTCTCGCTTTGAGGTATAAATTCCTTGCGGGTTACTTTCCCACCGCGCTCGGCTCCTGTATCCTTGTGGCGCTTATCACCAAAGGCGGTATCAAACCAAGGGCATATGCAACAAGCGTGCCCGTCGCGCTGCACCTGAAGTTCAGGCCATTGATTATCTCCTCGGCAATGTCTACGGGGAGAGTCTTCTTCTCATTCCACTTCTTCATTATTGAAGAGACAGTGTCTTTCGATTCAGAAACTTCCACGCTTCCGCCAAGCTTTAGCTGGCCAACCGACTTCGCATCCTTTGCATCAGAATCAAAGTAGTCTGCAACGAACGAATACGTCACCTTTAGCTTTGCCCCGTCAGAAGTAACATTGTCTATATTGATGTTAAGCTTCGGGAATCTCTGCTTGTTGAGGGCCTCTACGGACTCGATTTTGCCCTCTACTGTCGATATTGTAAATCCTGTTATCATAGGAATCACTTCGCAGTCTATTGCTTTTAAAGATATTTAAAACATATGTTTTCTAACGTTCCCCAAGAAGTATTTAAATAACCGTTTCCGTGCAAAAGTGCTAAATATTTGATAAAGACAAGTGAAAATACAGTGTATAATCGGATGAGTATGCTGGCAACACAACCGCGCAACACAGCGCAAGCAGACGAGGATAACGAGACCAATAGGCAGCCTGGATTACGGGAGCGATTCAGGAACTGGAGACGAGGGAAGACAAAGCCGCTTCCGCCAGGCACGAGGCAGGAGACGCTCGAACCTGTGGAAAAGGATCCAAAAACAAAGGCACTCGACGCGCTCGCAGACAAAATCCTAGCGAGGCTCAATATCGACGAGCTGAAGCACCCGCGCAGAGCAAAGAGAGTCCGCGGCCTGGTGCATAGCGTACGCGATAAGGTAACTGATGTCGAGCAGCACAACGAATTGACAGTAACGAGGGAAATAGTAAAGGCGAGGAAGGCGAGCCTAATAGAATCCATAACGTTCAGCACAAACACAAAAGAGTTCGATGCTACCAGGTCTCCGCTTAACGAGGTATACCAGAACTTCCTAGACAATCTCGAACCGAGCGGTCCGGAATTCGTTTCCACACCAGAATTCAGGCGCATATGGAATGAGCTTCTAATCATAAGGGATGCGCTGGCCGGGAGGAGCAAGACGAACCTGAAGGTGGCAGAGATACTCGCAAAGAGGCTGCGGAGGATTGATAAGAGCACCGCCGATAAATATGCAGCTGTCGTGGCACAGCTCTCGCTCCCAAGGAGGGAACAAGAGGAAAAAGCAGAAGAGGCCGACGGCGAATCGGCAGCCCCCAATAAGTATGTCCCAACCAAAGCGGAGCCGGGAGAACTAAACTACATCGGATAACGCCTCATATATGTCGGCTATTCCTCTTATCAATATATAGATGACCGCAGTGGCGACCAGCACATAACCTACGGTAAGCGGCCAGCCCCAAACATATACCAGCACCAAATATCCGAATGCCATCCCCTTTAGCGCCGCACCGAAGAATCTGCCTAACGCAGAGGTATAGAGCGCACTGGCGAACCTGTTCTTTAATCTAGAGGATGTGCCCTTCACTGCGAACATCGCATCAACAAACGAATGCCTCAATACCACGATGAAGAGCACCCAGATAGGGATGAGCGTCAAGTAGACAAAAGTTATCCAGAGCACATATTCTATGACGCGGTCGCCTGCTATATCCAGCCTTCCGGAATACGAGTACTTTATTGAAATAGAGTTTTTGTACCTCGAAACCAATTTTTTCTTCGCTGGATTTCCGGAAACCGCAGACAGATAATCAAAAAACGTGACTTTCCCGGAGCTCGCTTCCCCCACTGCGGCAAAGCCGTCGAGCGCATCTAGCACGAACATAATTAGCATCAGAAGTAGTATGGCAACCGGATTGAACTTTACGAATATGAGATACACTATCGGAAATACAAGGAAAGTCCTGACGAGTGTGATAAGATCCGCAGACCTCATGATATCAGAGGTATCAATCAACAAGGAATAATAAGCTTTTGCGATACAATCTATCAATTGCAGTCCCATCGTCTAGTGGCCAAGGACCGCGGGCTTTGGACCCGTGTACACCGGTTCGAATCCGGTTGGGACTACCTCTTAAAGTGGGCCCATGATCGAATGGTATTATCTGATAATAATATCAGCCGTATTAAACGCACTTACGCTGATAATCAAGAAGCAGCTATTAAGGCTAGAGCACGCGCTCAGTTTCAGCGCTTCCGTGACTTTTATCACTGCCCTACTATCGCTTTCCCTAATACCGTTCGTTAGTTTTTCTATTTCGATGTATCAATTGCTGCTTCTCTTTTTATACAGCTTTTTGCTTGCGCTGACCTATTGGGTGTCGGCTAGGCTCTTCAGGCATGGCAGTCTCTCTACAGGTTCTGCCTTGTACGGAATCCTTCCGATAATAGTCACAGTTATTCTCGCATTTCTTTTCCTATCTGAGAATCTTGGGACAGTGAAGTATTTTGCAATACTGGTAATCCTGCTTGCAGCGTTCATAATGGTGGAGCAATCCAACAAGAAAAGGGACCCATGGCAAAAGCGTTACTACGATATAGCGATAGTGGCGACCACCCTGCTTATAGGAATCGCAAATATCCTGCTTAAATATTCGTTTTTGCAGCAGATAGGCATTTTCACCTTCATCTTCTTTACCGGCATATTTACACCGGTTATAATCATAGTCCTTATGCTCAGCAAACCAACCGAGTACAAAAAAGAGACGATTACAGATATGAAAAAGTTCATAAGGCCAATAATATTATTTTCGGCGCTGACGCTCGCCTACCGCATTTTTCTATATAGCGCAATCGCGAGTACAGATGTAAGCCTCGCCATTCCATTATCGAGCGCCGTGATAATAATAATAACTGTGCTTTCTGGAGGTTTCTTCTTCGGTGAGCACCACATGCGCAGGAAGCTCCTATTCTCGGCAATAATGCTGGTTGCCGCATATTTCCTCGTCGTAGCGTAGCGATAGGAATAAATTCTGTTGTAAAAGAATATCTCTGTGATGACTCACGAGGTATTTCTGATTTGTGATGAAAAAGAGAGTCACTGATAAAGTGAATGAATGGATAAGCCGGTAGCGGGTGCG
>JAKAPD010000018.1 GCA_021812025.1 Microcaldota archaeon
ACCGGGACTTCTCTTTAAATTGCTTGGCACGGTGCCCTTTTGTCTCCTATGTGAAATCACAAGCGCTTGCCAACTTTAATCGAATATCTTCCCCTTGTTGAGTATCCCTTTAGGGTCAAAGACCTTCTTTATCGCCCTCATCAGCTCTATATTATATATAGTGTGCCTGGCCTCGAACTCCTCTTTGAGGAGCCTTTTCTTCTCTAGGCCGATCCCGTGCTCGCCGGAAACGCTGCCCTCATGCTTTATGGCTATCTGCGCGAAGCTCTCGTGCAAAGCGGCTATGCTGGCCAGGTCGCTCCTGCTTTTCGGATCGTACACTATGTTCGCATGTATGTTGCCGTCGCCTATGTGACCGAACAGCACGGTTTCCTGCTTGTACCTCTTTGAAACCCTTTGCATCTCCTCCAGCGCTGACGGCACCTCGGAAGAAGGCACCACCACGTCTGCTATAAGTATACTCATGCCGCGCGCTTTCGCGTTGTCGTCCATGGAAGTATGCAGGCCTTTCCTCGCAAGGTAAAGCCTTTCCATCGCTTTCGGCGTGCCTGCGGTTTCCACTTTTATCGCGCCGTATTTCGCGAGCATCCTCTCGCCTTTTTCCAGTATCCTCTTCAAAGACTCCTCAGTAGAGGCGAACTGCACGAGGAGAAGATAGTTCGCCCGCTTCGGGAACTTTATGCCCTTGCTCGCTTCCATGACGTCCATGGCTTTCCTGTCCATGAATTCGGCCGCTAAGGGGGTTATGCCGCACTTTTTAAGCTCGCCTATGGCGTTGCCGGCTTTTCTTATGTCGGAATAATACGCGACTGCCATCGATGTCTCTTCCTGCTTGGGAATTATCTTAAGTGTGGCTTTTGTCACCACGCCAAGAGTCCCTTCGCTGGCCACCATTAGAGCGGTAAGATCGTAGCCGATCGACCTCTTAAGCACTTTTGATCCTGTGTTTATTATCTTCCCGTTCGGAAGCGCCACTTCAAGGCCCAGCACCCATTCTTTTGTAGTCCCGTAGGTCACCGCATGCAGGCCGCCGGCATTTGTTGCTATCGTGCCGCCTATGCTCGCTATCGATGAGCTGCCCGGATCCGGCGGATAAAAATAACCGTATCGTGAAAGCCGCCTATTTAGATCATCTACCATTATCCCGGACTCTACAACCGCATATCTGTCCTCTATGTTGATCTCAAGCACCTTCCTCATGTTTGAAACGTCTATCACGACGCTATCTTTTGCAGGGGCGGAAGAGCCTGTCAGTGATGTGCCGCCCCCGCGCACGGTCACTCCGATATTGTTGTCGTTGCAGAATTTAAGTATTTTAGATATCTCTTTCGCGCTACTCGGGAAAACCGCCGCTTTCGGCATGCCCAGCCTGTAAGGGGACTTGTCACTTGAAAGCCCGAGCAACTCTACTTTTGACGTCACTACCTTTCCTGAGATCCTCTTTAATTTATCGGAAACGTCCATGCTTCCATATCGCTGGATAAATTTATTAGCGTTTGGATTCATAATCTATCCATGGCGAAGCTCAGCGTAAAGCCGGGATACGTGCCGTTCGTGCAGCAGCCATACTGCTGCGTTCCAGCCTGCATCCAGATGGTAATGTACAGGAAGGGCATAAAACTGGTCCAACAGGAAGATATCGGGTTGGCTCTTGGTCTGCGTGTTCCGAGAAGCATGGCAGACGCATTCGAGAGACCGAACACGAGAAAACGCAGAGTAGGCTACGGTACCGATATAGCAAACCATCCGATCGACGCATTCTTCAAAAAGGAAAAGATAAAACTGCATTTCAGGTATTTTCCGGTTTTTGGAACCGAAGAAGCCAAGGGGTTGATTTCAAAGAGCATCAGAGAAAATCACGACTTGATAGCGTGCTTCAACAATGGAAAACTCTACGACAACAGATACAGAAGCGGGCATGTCTCTGTAATAAGCTCGATCGATGGCGACAAGGTGGTGCTCATAGATCCGGAATACGAAGTTAAAAAGTTCAGGACTGTGAGGCTTGAGAAACTGCTCGCCGCGATGAAGTACCATAACAGGAAGAAGATAAACATGGCAGGCTTCTGGCAAATAAGCTAGAACTCCTTCAGCGCTTTCTGGAATCTCTGCCTTTCCTGTGGGATTTCCAACGGGTATTTGGCGGTTATGCAGCCTGCGCATAGGGAACTCTCCGGGAATCCTATCGATCTGAAAAGCCCCCGCAGCGACAGATACTTCAGGCTGTCGGCCCCTAGCGCGTTCCTTATCTGCTCCTCGTTCTTGCTGTATGCGATAAGGTCATTCCTGTCTTTCATGTCTATGCCAAAGTAGCACGGCGCTATTATCGGCGGGCAGCCTATCCTAACGTGCACCTCCTTCGCCCCTACCGATCTCACCATGCTTATTATCTCCCTTAGAGTTGTGCCCCTCACTATGCTGTCATCGAGCAGCACTACTCTTTTCGCGTTTAGGACGTCAGCTATTGGATGCAGCTTCATGCGCACGGCCTGCTGCCTGAGCTTCTGGTCCGGCAATATGAAAGTCCTTTCCACGAACCTGCTCTTTATCAACCCTTCGGAATAGGGGATGCCTGATGCGCCTGCAAACCCTAGAGCCAGCGGCCGCCCGGAGTCGGGCACCGGCACGACCACATCAGCTATGACAGGGCTTTCCCCGGCAAGGGTCTCGCCTATCGTTTTCCTGACATTGTAAACAAGTTTCCCGTCTATGACGCTATCGGGCCTCGAGAAGTACACCCACTCGAACATGCAGTGGGCCCTGCCGGTTTGGTTTGCGACCTTGTAGGAGCGGGGCTTCTGACCCTTTTCTATCATGACTATCTCACCGGGCTCGACGTCCCTGATGAAGGCGCCGCCCATGAGCTCGATAGCGACAGATTCGCTCGCTATCGCATAGCCGTTCTCGAGCGCGCCAAGGCATAGCGGTCTTATCCCCTGCGGATCCCTGAAGGCATATAGCGTGCTGCCGTGCAGCATGGTTATCGCATATGCTCCGGAAAGCGATGAGATTGCCCTCCTTATTGCGCTCTCCATGTTGCGCGAGAGCGAGTATTCTTGCGCTATCAGCTGCCCCATGACCTCTGTGTCTGCGCTGCCGAGGAATTCGGTGCCGTCCCTCTTCATGCTGTTGCGCACATTTATGAAGTTGACTATGTCGCCGTTGTGCGCTATCGCTATCTCATTGTCCACCGTGGGCACGATGATAGGCTGTGCGTTCTTCAAGCTGGATCTTCCCGTCGTTGCGTAGCGCACGTGGCCTATCCCGACAGAGCCCCTCAGGGACTCAAGAGCCTCTTTCCCGAATATCTCGTGCACTAGCCCCATGCTCTTGCGCTGGTAAAGTCCGGAATGCGAGCTCCACGTAGCCATGCCGGCTGATTCCTGACCCCTGTGCTGGAGCGCCCTTAGCCCCAGATAGATATACGGGGCCGCGCCGTGCCCGGCGACAGATACACCAACAACTCCGCATTTATCGCGAGCCTCGCGAGAATCCATGCACCCACGCTAATATTATATCGTAAGCGTTTAAAAGGATGAGCGATTGAGAAATAAGAGTGTAGAAGGCGTATAAAACCTTTTTACATGACGTGGCTTTGCTCATAAAGTCTGAAGGGTGCCCAGAAACGCTACTCCGGGGTTAATAGTAATGGGATTTGAACTCCCCGACCTGCTGGTTAAAAGCCAGCCGCTCTGGCCAGGCTGGGCTACGGCCCCCTGTTCATGCTCTGCGAGATACTATAGCTTAACAAATGATTTTTTTTTTGGTGTCCTCTACCCCATAGCGCTCGTGTATGAATGCAGCAGGTACCTGCTGAGCTTGTAAAACGCATAGGTCATAGCCACCGCTATGGCGAATATGATTAGGTATCCTGTGAGGCTTATCTTCCCGGTCATTATCTCAGATGGATAGAAGGAAGCTATTCCGAGCGGTACGACTATGGTGAAGAATATCACCCCTATCAGCCCATACAGGGTGAGCGGGTACCTTGTGAAGTTCTCTGCCAGATCTATCAATAGACCGACCCATCCGGCGCTGTTCGCGAATTTGTACGATACCGTAATAAGCACGACTTGAAGAAGCGACAGCACACCTATGCCGAGAACAAACAAGGCGAGGAAGGCGAAAAGGGCCAGTGCGCTAAACTGGATGTTCAACGCCGCATATATAAAAAGAATGAAATATCCTGCGATGTCACCTATCGCCGAAGTGTCTGTTGATTCTCCTATGACATAGAACAGGGGATTATGGGGTTTTGTGAGATAGTTGTCAAATCCCCCTTCCCATAACGCATCGAAAATGAACCCTGGATTTATTATGTAGTTGCTTGTATTCAGCCCAAGACCTGCGATTGCAATCAACATAAGCAGTTGGAAGTAGCTCCAGCCGGCTATGCTGTATGTGACCGTGTATATGACATCAACAAAGACGAGCGTTATCAGGATGTAGATCGCAGAGGTGATCGCATACATTATGAAGTCTGCCCTATAGACCAATTGTATTCTCCAAGCATAAACCTGGAGAAGGAAATAGAACTTGAGCTCTTTTACACCCTTATCGATTATACCGACCAAGTCAACCACCAACAGCCACTACCTTTCTCCTTGATACGCTCCAATAGATCATAGCGAATAAAAATAGCGCCGATGCCCATGTTATCTCTATAACCAGCGCAGAGGCGAGGGCAGAACCTGAAAGCGTGCCGGTGAATGTGGCGGCCGGATTATAGTAATATGCATTGAAAGGCAGCAACTGCAGTATATTCTGCAGCTGCTGCGGGAAAAAGGTATTCGGCAAAACGCCCCCGGAGAGGAAAGTAAGAAGCGTGACGATGCTGCTTATTCCCCCTACGCTTACAAAGTAAATCGATGATACCCCGATTATAAACTCTATAAGGAATGATATTATATAAAGAAGGAAGATCTCTAAGGCGAATGCCATGAGCGTAATTCCGCTGATGTTAATGTTCGCAAAAATAGCGGTAAAAATCACTATAGGCAGAAAGATGAAGGCTAGATTAGCGAGCGCCGACGGGGTCGAGTCGGTGAATTTCCTTATCGCATATGATATAGGGAGGAGCATCTCGCTTGTTATGTTCCCGCTCTCCACATCTTCTGCGATTGATTCGCTGACGCCGGATTGCAAGGACGCACCGGCATATGCCACGAAGAAGTATGCGTACAGGGCAGTCTGGCCAAAACCGCCAATGATCACGTTTTTTCCACCGAATATTGCCCCCCACACAATCAGCATCAGCAAAGGATAGGAGGCATATGCAAGTATGGAAAAGACATAGCTATACATATAATAGAAGTCCAACTTGAATCCTATGCGCATGAAAGCTGCGTATTTAGATAGAATCGGCATTTGGCTCACGACTTCTTCCTCCTGGATTCATAGAACTTATTGAGCACTTCATTAAGCGGCGGCTCTGATATGCTGTAATCAATTATCTTGTCTGAGGTCAGCATGCCGAGCAGCCGTTTGCTTTTAATTTTTTTCCTTGCGACTTCGAGCTTGATATAATCACCCTTGTGCATTGTGATCCTGCCAAACCTGCCGAAATTCACATTTGCCCCCTTCGTCAAATGGATATCGATCTCCTTCTTGCTGCCCGTCAGCGTTATCAGTTCTTGGGGCAGCCCGTCAAAGACTAAAGCGCCGCTGTCAAGCAGTATTATCCTATCGGCTAGCTCCTCTGCTTCGTTGATCATGTTTGTCGACATTAAAAATGTTATGCCGTACTTTCTCCTGATCTCTTGCAGCGCTTTGAAGAGCGATGATTTCGATTGGCTGTCCATCCCTATGGTGGGCTCGTCCATAATCACAAGTTTCGGCCTGTGCAGCATCGATGCGACGAAGTTGCATTTCATCCTCTCGCCGAGGGACATCTGTCTTACCTGTTTCTTGTAGACCTTTTCCAGATTGAATACCTTTAGGAAGTAGTTAAGCCGTTCGTCAAACGCTGTTTTTGAAATCCCGTACACGCCTTCCATCAGCTTGAACGTGTCTATCGCCGCCAGGTCCTCCCACATCTGCTCATGCGCGCCGAGGATAACACCTATGCTCATCGCCAACTCGACCCTATTTCGATAAGGATCAATCCCGAATACCCGCGCCTCCCCGGAGTCCGCCTTTAATATCCCGGTGAGAATTTTTACAAGCGTTGATTTCCCAGCCCCATTTTTGCCGAGCAATGCAATGAATTCGCCTTTTTTCACGGAGAACGTTACATCATCGATAGCAGTCTTGTAAACATACCTCTTTCTCAGCGATGTGAGTATTCCCTTCTCTCCGGTTTTTGACTCGAAAGATTTGAAGCGCTTGGACAGCCTATAAGCTTCTATAACAACATCGCCTTCCACGTGAGCACCTGGCACAGATTAGATTAGTGGAAAAGGACTAAATATCCGATGATAATTTTATTCGGGGGAATTTTGTATATGGAACTTAATAAAGCGACCAGATTAACGGAACATATTTAAATTTTCATCATGCATGATATACGAGTGATGGAATGGGAAAAAGTTTTCTACATACGAGACGAAGTAAGGAAGGGATGGCGCGAAGAGTAGCTGCGAAAGCTCCTGCGCGAAGAGAAGCAGTAAGACCGCCAGCAAGACAAAGAGCTGGAGGCGGAGGGGGCAGAATCGCAAAGAAAGCAGCAGCCGCTAAAGCCTGAAGAAGCAGTAATTTGGGCTGTAGCGAGAAATCAGCTACAGCTCGCTTTGCTTATTTTCTTCCTATTTTCCTTACTATTATTTTCACCATATGCTCCATAGTGGCATATGACCTTTCTTCTTTATCGAAAAACGTTAAATACGGGCTATTGTTGACATCGATTATCCAAAGCACCTCGCGCTTGTCTATTATCACATCCACTCCTATTATATTAAGCTGAAGGTCCTTTGCGAGCTCTCTTATTTGTCTTTTGTACTTTTCTTTAAAAGAATCGGTGACGTCTACGAACCGCCCTTCTTCGGAACCATTTAGGGATATCCTTACTTTCTTTCCTCTCTCTGGCACGCTCCTGGTGCTGAGTCCGCTCCCCATGAGAATATTGTCTATGTAATCATTTCTTATCTTTTGTATCTTGTACTTTTTCCTCCTCTCTTCTAGGAGCTGTGCCACGTTTTTCTCCCCGTCGCCGATCACATATCCTATAATCGACTTCGCTACAAACGTCACCTTTCCAAAGTTGTAGTTTATCCTGAACTCTTCCCCTTCCACGCATTCCTGGCAGAGGCATTCCACGTTACTGGAGGTTATCTGGCTGACGGCCCTGGCATAGCTCCGGTTCAGCTGTGCATAATCCGTAATCGGGCCTATCACTCCTGTCCTCAAGCTTTCTTCTGCGGGCTTGATGAAAATCGGTGTTCTGAGTGTTTTGCACTTTTCTAGATCTTCTTTTGAGCGGATCGCAACAAACCTTGGGGTTTTATATCCAAGCCTGCCGATGAACCTATTAGTTGCTATCTTGTTTGCCGAACGTTCTATGGCGGCTGCCGAAGCAAACGGATCCAGCTGGCCGCGCAATATCACCCGCTTCTTCAGATCAAGGACAACATCAAGCCTGTTGGAGTAGTAGTCGCTTTTTGCGCTGATATCTTTGCTTGGTATCCCTAATGACCTGCCCGGCCTGGTGAACATCCATTTGTAGCTCGCCGCTATCCCTGAATCGGATGCAAGCCTGCTATATGGGATGCCCAGGTTCCTGCAGGTCACGATTGCGATGATTTCTGGAAAGAGTGAATGTGTGCTGAGTACTGTGGTAAGCAACTCCAGCTGGCGTTTTGATGGATTGTCCAAGTACTTCTCTATCATGCTGGAGGAATAGCTGTCGATCCCGTTCAGGTAAACGAACTTCCTTCCAACGATTATCGTATTGTCGAAGGTCTTGCATTCGGGATAGAATTTGCGCAGTACAGACTCGTACATCAAGCACCACAGCTTTGCGCTTTTTGGCAATGGCCCGCCTGCGAACCGGATCCGGCGGGCCGGCTCGGCTCCCCTAGGTTTTTTTGGAAGCGCTTTTCTTGCGAGCAGCTTCTTTTTTTTAAGTTTGTATTTGTAGAGTATCATTGCATTGCCGATTAATTTCCTTTCAGCCGTTGAATTACTCACGCGCCAAAGCGGAGCACGAAAAACAAACTGACTATTATAGACAATTAATCAAAATAAATACTATATGGTAACAAATAAGTACCGATTTGCCATCGACTAGCTGGAAAGCCGTTTTTAGCCCACTTGAATGCTTCCTTCACAAGCACCGCGGCTTCAGATAGAG
>JAKAPD010000019.1 GCA_021812025.1 Microcaldota archaeon
GACCATTCGTATCCGGTGTCCAGAAATGGCTAGTAACTTGCACTTTGTCGCATAACAAACCTTTAAATTCATTAATAGCAAAGCAAATCCGTATCCTATGACTCTATTTGACCCTGCTGCTATAGGAATCAACATCGCGGCATTCCAATTCATGAACAGCATAGCCAGCCCTTCGTTAAACACCATAATGGGCTACCTGGCCGAGAGCTTCTACATAGTGCTTCCGCTTATTGCAATTTTCCTTTATCTGAAGAAGGACATGAATTTCTATTCTTATATGATAATAGCAGTGGCGTTGTTCGTTATAAGCGAAGTGCTCAAGTACATTTTCGCAGAGCCCAGGCCGTGCAGCCTTCCAAGCCTGTCATGGATCAACCAAGTAGGCTGCGAATCCAGCTATTCCTTCCCTAGCAACCACGCTACCGTCCTTACCGGGCTTACCTTCTTCGTTGGGAAATACAAGTACATCAGAGTGCTCTATGTAATATGGCTTATACTGGTGCTTTTTGGGAGGGTTTATCTGGGCGCGCACTACCTGACAGACGTCATCGCCGGGGTCATAATAAGTCTTATAATAGCCTATATCGCATATAGGTATAGAGAGAAGGCAAACAGGCTTCTCAACTCGATCGTAAGAAGAGTGGTGCCTTCCCTCGCGCTGAAAGAGGTGTAAAAATGCAGATGAACAGGAACAGATGGATAATGATCGGGGCAATCGTCGTAATTCTGGTCGCAGCTTCGATATACTGGTACTATACAACAAACAACAGCGGGAATTCATCGCGCGTAGCCCATATCAATCAGCCCGTGCCTCAATCCCAGATGAGCCAGCTGCAGGCGCTTGCGCTAAACAACACATTGGCGAACAAGATCGGCTATGGCTTGGTGGAGAATCCGCCGCAGCAGACGGGCTCCAATGTCATAATGATGGTAAACGGGAAGCCGGCAGTGGTGTATATAGGGGCGGAATACTGCCCGTTCTGCGCTGTAACAAGATGGGGATTCATACTTGCGCTCATGAGATTCGGAACCTTATCCTCGCTCCACTATATGATCTCAAACCTTAGCGACTATGCGCCAGGAACAGCCACGTTCACATTCTATAATTCAAGCTACCAGAGCCAGTACATAAGCTTCATCAGCGCAGAAGTGGAGACCACGCAGGAGACTCCGCTGCAGCAGATTACGCCATTGGAGAACGCCGTCCAGCACAAGTACAGCAACGGCGGAATCCCGTTCATAGACTTCGGCAACCACAGCATACAAAGCGAGACGATAATAAGCCCCGCGCTTATCAATGCGTACAACTGGACGCAGATAGTAGCGATGCTCGGCCAGTCCAACAGCACCGTATCGCAGGCGATAATCGGGAGCGCCAACGAGTTCACCGCACAGATATGCGCCATTACCAATTACACGCCATCAAGCACATGCAGCCAGCCGTACGTCAAGCAACTGCTGATAATGCCATAGCTGCAGTGCTTCCCATGGAGATCTGCGTAATAAACCCGTTCTTCTTCCCTTACGCCGGCGGCACGGAGAAGGTTCTAATGCAAGTCTATAAGAGGCTGTCGAAAAAGCACAACATAACCGTCATCTCCTACGCGCTAGGCGCGGGCCAGAAAGAGGCCGAGGAGCTGGTAGAGGGGATAAAGGTCGTAAGGCTGAAGACGAAGTACATGGACGTGCCAGGACTGCCGCTTCCTTTCATGGTGGCGGAAGGGTTCAGGGAGAGAATACAAAGGGAGAGCGCGGACATATACCATATCAACAACAGATATCTAGTTTTCCCATTGGCCTTGGGCGCCATAAAGAACAAAGGGAAAAAGCTGGCCCTCACATTGCACAATGCACTGCCAAAGAACATAGGCCCTGTAACGGATTTTTGCGGCTTGGTCTATGATGCGGCATGGGGCCGCAAGATAATGAAGGCAGCCGACCTAATAACAGGCATAACACAGAACGTGGTCGATACCACAGTCCCGGCAGCATATAGAAACAAAACACATGTCGTATACAACGGCGTTGATTTCAAAAGCTTCAGGCCGAGAAGCAGGAGCGACAGGAACGTCAAAATAGCAAGGGAGCGGCTTGGAGACGGAATAACCATAATGAACAATGCCAGGCTTGTCCCGCAGAAAGGTCAAAAGTACCTGATGCGCGCTTTTGCCGAGCTGGTAAAAGAAGGCATTGCATCAAACCTGCTAATAATAGGAAAAGGTCCGCTCGAGAGCAGCCTGAGGGGCATTGCTGGAAGGCTGCACATTCCTGACAGGTTATCAATAATCTCAGGCATACCGGAAGGGCAGCTTCCATATTATTACAACGCCGGCGACATTTTCGCGCTGCCTTCATTGTACGAGCCGGCATCTATAGCGCTGCTCGAAGCGCTCTCGAGCGGCGTGCCAACGGTAGCCGCGAAGACAGGGGGAATCCCAGAGATGATGAAGGGCAATGGCCTTTATGTAAATCCGAAATCAGAAAAGGATATAAAAGAAAAGATATCAATGCTACTGGGCGACAAGGAAATGGCTGAGAAGTTCGCGAAGAACGGCCGTGCGCTCATGATGAAGGAGCACAACTGGGATGATATAGCCAAAGAATATGAGAGATTGTTTCTAGAGACAATAAGGTATTGAAGATGGCACAGCACGCGCTAAGCAAGGGCTTCTGGTACGACATAACGCACAAGTCAAGGATGACGAAGGAGGAATACCTGGGAATGATCAACAAGATAACTCTGTTCATAAGCATAGTTTTCATATTGAGCCTGGTAGTTTTCATAGTTCTCGCATACTTGGGCAACTTCGACGCCGTGGTGAGCACCATGCTCAGCGCGAACCTTTTGATCTATTCACTCGCTTTTGTCGCGGTGTTCTTTGCGATAGCGCTAAAGTTCGGCAAGTGGAGCTACTACCTGAAAATATTAAAGGTCAGGGTAAGCGCCAAGAAGAGTTTCCCCGCCTATACGTCAATGTATTCCATGGACTTGACGCCCGGGAAGATCGGCAGGGTTGTGGCCGCATATACGATGAACAGGATTTCAAACATGAGGTTCATCAGCATACTGCCGATTGTCACCCTTGACATCTTTACGGATTTCCTCGGCTCTGCGATCCTAGCCTTGCTGGTAGCCATCTATATGAACCAGTTCATCATCGAAGTGTTCATAGTTGACGTAGTGTTGCTCATACCGTTCCTTTTCCTGCTGCATCCGTGGTTCTACGACATGCTGAAGAAGCTGATAAAGAAAAGCAAGTACTTCAGGATGTTCTCAATTTATGGCGATGAATACTTCCTGGCGCAGAACAGGCTGAACAAGTTCAGCGTCTATTTCGTCTCGCTGGTGTTCACGCTGCCGGCGGCATTCCTGATATCGAGTGCCATGTATTTCTCTATACTGTCTATAGGAATTCATCCGCAACTCAGCCAGAGCGTGTTCGTGTTCTCCATATCGGATGTGATCGGCATGGTGAGCACGTTGCCCGGGCAGATAGGCGCAACAGACGGATCGATGATAGCGCTCTTGGGCAGCATCATGCACCTGTCAGCAGCGACGAGCTCTGCGGTTACGATAATGACAAGGATAGCTTCTCTCTGGTTCGGTCTGCTTGTCGGAGGGATAGCGCTGTTCTATACCATAAGGTTCTGGAACCCCAAACCCGGGGAACTAAAATCAAAAAGAACAAGAAAAAGAAGATGAGAGGATCATTCCTCTGGCATCTCTTCCATCGGCTCTTCCTCTTCCGCAGGTGCGCCGCCGCCTTCGCCTTTGTTAATCACTTTTATCTTTCCGAATTTGCCTGTGGAGAGTTGCGGGTTTCCTCTAAATTCGTTGACATAGCCGTTCGACACTTCTATAACGTCGCCGACATTGACCTGGTCGATCGTATCGCCCCATAGCGACATCGGTATCGATCCACTCTCGTCCTTTAGCGTTATGTTTGCTACATGGAGCCTCTTTCCAAACTTTGTCACCACTTCTCGCGGTTCATCTTTTGATGCTACTGTGCCCTTTATGGTTACGTTGCTGGCACCTGCCTTTAGTTCGCTTATTTTCATTTTTACACCTTTTTTCTCTCTTAAAATCAGGGTTTAATTGATTTAAGATTCGTATAAACTATTTTATACTACAGTTATTTTAACCTTTTGCTAAATTCCATGACCGAACAACGCCCATGTTTTTGGAATTTCAGTCTTGTTTCAGCTTCGGTAATCCGCATATTAGCAGGCAGTTATAGTCGAAGCCGTCAAATTTGCACACAACAAATAAATATTTAAAAAAGAGAATATCTCTGGTGGCGATATGGTCGCTATGGCAAGACGGCATACGGTCAAGGAGAATTCATGGCAGCAAAGCCCGTGGTTCCAGAACAGCGAGTGCCCGCGCCCGGGAACTAGACAGGACCTTACAGAGCCGACAGCAGTGACCACCGTGTTCGGTGTCGGGGTCACAGCCGAGCAAGCCAATGAGATTTATGCGAGCGTACCGACCGCAATCGAAGACGGCATAGTCGTAGCTTACCCTGCGAATCCTGAACAGGTAGGGGCGCTGTACGCAAAGGTATCAGACATAGCGGCGCAGAATGGCGATGCGGAAAGCGCAGAGCGCCTGGCAAACCTTGCAGGATTTAGCAGGGTGCCAACCCGACTACTGGCACAATCTAGAGCAGAATACCCTGCCTCGAGTACATCATCCCAGCAACTTTCCAGATGGGTTCAGGGGCCATGGGATTCAACATGGTCTGCGCAGACGGTGCCAGCGCAGCAGCCGATCCAGATGCCAAGCCAGCTGGACTTACTAAGGAGGGAAAACGTTGTGCCGGCAGATCTCGCAGCAGTGCTTACGCTAGAAGAACAAGCGCACTTGGAATGGCTGCGGGGGTTGATTCCCGGGCCAAGTTTCAAAGCAGAGGTGGAGCGCCTACGGGGGGCTCACAGGAGGCCGACCATTTTGGAAAGGCTAGGCAAGTGGTGGGACAGAGTTACATGGGCTGTAACCAGCCCATCAGCAACGCCCATATCCTTATTGTCCCAACCGCCACAGCTAGAAGTTGACCTTTCGCCAGTCCATTGCACTGAGCCAAAAGGGAGCTACAACGGCATGCCGTGCGAGAATCCTATGATCGAATATATGAAGGACATGTCAGAAGCGCAAAGGATGAAAGTACTTCATCCGGACGTTTGGTAAGGTTTTGCAGCAATGGCTAGCACCTCGGAAAAGATGATATTAACTTAAATCGAGGCGGTATTTGGCAGCGCACTGGTTTCGGCTGTACAACAAACCCTTATATACTAATAATAACTGAAAGTTCCTAGCGGATCCTGATGGTATTATGGCAGAGGAGCAACACGAACACCGACACCACCATGAGCCCCAGCATGAAGTCGCGCAACCTGGGATGCATCCGTCGTTCCTTAGGGTGCTGCAGCAGAAGCAGAGGGTAAAGCAAAAGCTCTCAAATATAAGGCAAAAGATAGGGGTGTACAGCGCAAAGGGCGGAGTCGGAAAGACTACAATTGCGATAAACCTGGCGTACGCGCTCTCAAAGAAAGGCTTCAAGGTGGGATTGCTCGATGCCGACATAGACTGCCCTAATGTGACGATGTTCCTTGGCATAGAAGAAAAAAAGATGGAGCCGGTGCTCCCGCTCAAGCCGTTGGACATCAACGGAGTCAAGGTGGCATCCACGGCCATGCTGGTAGACGAGCTGAAAAGGCCTATAATATGGAGAGGCCCGATAGTCACGAAGATGCTAGGCGACTTTTTTGAGAACACAGAATGGGGCAATCTCGACTACCTGATTCTTGACCTGCCGCCAGGGAGCAGCGATGCCCCATTGACCATAATGCAGGTTCTGGAGCTTTCCGGGTTCATAATCGTGACTAATCCGCAGAGGATAGCCGGGCTCAACGCCACAAGAGCGGGCCTGATGGCAAAAAGAATGAGCGCGCCCGTGCTGGGCATAGTGGAAAACATGTCAAATGGGGAGCCTTCGAGAAGCACGAAAGACGTAGCCGAAAAATTGGACACGGAAATCATAGGGACCATAAAAAGGGAAGAAAAGTTCGCGAACTTGGGCGACAATGGCAAAATACCAGTGCTTGAAGACAACGAGATAGCATACATATTCAACAAAATCATAGAAAAACTGTCAGGTTGAGCAGATTACTCTCGAAAAAGCACAAAGTTTAAATAGCTTAAACAACATAATAAATCGCAGATTTTTGATGCCTTTTTGTATGTGAAAGCATATGCCGAAGGTAATTACTCGATTTGTGATAATCTAATCAAAGTGATATAATGGCAGAAAACAACCTAGGTGGACAACAGGTACTATTGCTCCCGGAAGGGGCCTCAAGGGTTCTCGGAAGAGACGCTCAAAGGACCAACATAGCAGTTGGGATAGCCGTTGCTAATGCGATAAAGTCCACTCTCGGACCAAAAGGAATGGACAAGATGATGGTCAGCGAGATGGGTGACATAGTCATAACCAACGACGGGGCGACGATACTCGAAGAGATGAATGTCGAGCATCCCGTAGCGAAGATCATGGTCGACATAGCAAAGACGCAGGACAAAGAGGTAGGAGACGGCACTACGAGCGTAGTGATAATGGCCGGAGAGCTCCTTAAGGGCGCGGGCGACCTGATAGAGCAGGGCATACATCCGACTACGATAATAAGGGGCTACAAGATGGCAGCAGAGAAAGCATCGCAGATATTGGAAGAGAGGTCAAGATCTGTAACGGCTTCAGACGAGGATACGCTAAGGAAGATAGCGATGGTGTCGATAGGATCGAAGAACGTGGGCGACGACGAGACAAAGAAGTACTTATCGGAGCTGGTCATCAGGGCGATAAAACAAGTGATGACGAAGGACGCAAGCGGCAAGCTGGTCATAGATCAGGACTTCATAAAGGTCGAGAAGAAAGCAGGAAAGGGAATCCGTGATACGGAATTCATAAACGGGGTTCTTATTGACAAGGAGATATCGCATCCGGGCATGCCAAGGTCGGTAAAGGACGCAGACATAGCCCTGCTCGATGTCGCCCTTGAAATAGAGAAGACGGAAACCGATGCAAAGATCGAGATAACCTCGCCGGAGCAGATGCAGGCATTCCTCGAGCAGGAAGAGCGCATGCTCAAAGACATGGTGGAGAAGATAAAGAAGAGCAAGGCAACTGTCATCTTCACGCAGAAGGGCATAGACGACGTGGCGCAGCACTTCCTAGCGAAAGCGGGAATAATCGCCGTGCGCAGGGTCAAGAAGAGCGACATGGAAAAGCTCTCGAGAGCCACAGGCGCAAAGATAGTCACGAGCCTTGACGACCTTTCGCCAAAGGATTTAGGAAAGGCGGGCCTTGTTGAAGAGCGAAAGATATCCGGAGAACAGATGGTCTTCGTAGAGAAGTGCAAAGATCCGAAGAGCGTGACCATATTCGTAAGGGGAGGCACGCAGCAGGTCATCGACGAAGCGGAAAGGTCGCTCAACGACGTGATAGGCGCGATATCCAGCGTCATCAAGACCGGTAAATACGTCATCGGCGGCGGCGCAATAGAGATCGATTTGTCGCAGGGGCTCCTTTCATACGCCACTGACGTAGGCGGAAGAGAGCAGCTAGCGATAGAGAAGTTCGCGCACGCTCTTGAAGTCATCCCGAAGACATTGGCGGAAAGCGCCGGAATGGATCCAATAGACACGGTGGTGAGCCTTAAGACAAAGCACAAGACGAAGGAGGGCTCGACCTATGGTGTGGATATATTCAAGAACAACGTTGGCGACATGGGCAAGCATGGCGTGTTCGAACCTTTGATGGTGAAGAGGCAGGCGATATCCAGCGCCTCTGAGGCAGCCGAGATAATCCTGAGGATAGACGACATGATAAGCTCGAAGGGAAGAGCGCCGATGGGCGGAGGCATGCCCGGCGGCCACGGCCACGGCCCGGAAATGGAATAAGCCTAAGGTAAGTTTTTTTCTCTTTTTCTTTTCCTTTTTGCTCACTGCCGAGCTTGCGCTCTTGCTTTAGATACCTCATCTGACAGCCGCTGGAGTTCCCCAAGCTAATCCCCGGGCCCGTCAGGGCTCTTCGATGGATTTCA
>JAKAPD010000020.1 GCA_021812025.1 Microcaldota archaeon
TTCCGATATCAGCCAATATTTGCTCCATTTCTCCTCTATCGCTTTCGCGTCATACATGAACAGACCTTAAACTAATATGAATAATGAATAATATAGAAATATAATAAAGAAAAAAAATAAAAAGAGATTATATGCGCGTTTAGGCTATTACTTCCCCTGTTGCGGACCTTGCCTTCACTTCCGTGATTCTCACCTTTACGGTGTCGCCTTCCTTAGCGCCCTTCACGAAGATTACGAAGTTGTCCTTCTTTGCTATTCCATCTCCCTTGGCTCCGACGGCCTCGATCTTTACTTCGACCTCGTCGCCGACCTTTACGGGCTTTGGCAGGAAATAGCTAGGTTTTATGTGGACTCCGCCGCGTTCGCCTCGTCCACCTTCTCGTCTGCCTCCTCTCCTTTCACCGCCTCCCATTCCTTGTTCCTCTCCTTGTTCCATTCCTCTTTCTTCCATTTCTCCGTCTCCGTTAGACATTCAATTCACTTTTCTTTTTGTTTGTTTTTACTTACGTAGGATCAGCTTTCGCTTTACTGCGTATGCGTTACGATAAGAGTTATTCATATTTATAAGCCTTTGCGAAATCCGCACGGAAGCTTTATATATGGGGCTTTGCAAAGGAGTTCCGCGATTGACATGGCGTCAGCAGAGGTGTTGAAAGGCACTACGGAAACGGCAGGATCGAGAGAAGGGAGATACGCGGCGAATATACCAGAGGTGCACGCGCCTCTGGCTGCCATATACGTTAGCGCAGCCTTGGAAGGTAACACTAGGGTGCTGAATCTTTTCAGGGAACATGCAAAGATACTCGAAGATCCCGGGATAAGAAAAGAGCTCGACATGCTGGCACATCCGCCGCACAACGGAATCCCGACATGGGCGGTAAGAGGAATGCTCGGGCAGAAGATCTCTTTCTATGCGCTGGAATTGATGGGCGATGAAACCGTGGCACATCTGGAGCATGAGCTAGGGTCCCTAAGGCGCTGATATAGAAACCTCTATTAATTCCAAAGAGAAATTGTTTCTGATCCGATGCACGCCACGGCTGCGCCCAGAAATACAGAGAAGACTTTCACAAAAGTCGCTTTTTTCGGCTACGATACGTTCAGCGCGCAAAAAAACCTTGCGGTAGACGAGATTCTTGAGGAAATAGCAGAGCGCGAGAACATTTTATTTGTGCGTTTCTATAATTTCAGCGGTCCCGCGGCTATACTGGGATCATCGTGCGACCCGGATTCCGGCTTAAAGCCCGGCGCAGAGAAAAAGATAGAGGTCTCAAGAAGGATAACCGCTGGCACAACGGCTTATGTTGATGGTTCTGTGCTCGGGTACAGCATAATAGGACCTACTTCGCTCAATTTCGAGTCGGGGGAGGTGATTTTCAACGATAGGATAGCCATGCACAGGTATTTCGGAGTCGCAATCGCAGCAGCGCTGAGGAGTGCGCTCCACGTGGATCCGGATGCGGTCTCTGTCGGCAAAAAGTTCAGCGTGAAGATAAACGGCATCCCTTTCGTCTCTAATGGCCAGCATTTCGGAAAATCACATGCTTTTACCTGCCATGGTGTCATACCCATACTCCCATGGAACGTTGAGGCGATAAACGAGGTGCTTAACGTTGATCCTGACGATTACAGTAGGATACCCAGCATGCCGAGCGCGATACAGTTCTTCGACGGCGGGAACGAGGACGGTGCAGAGGCTTGCAAAGCCGCTATAATCAAGGCGATGCTGGCCGCGATCCCGAAAGATGCGCTTGGAGATGCGGGCTCCTCCTTGAGGGGCGAGGTCCTGGAGCGCGCGGACGCGTTAGCAGAGCGGAAATACAAAGGTGCTTGGTGGGTGAGAAGGACGGACATAAGGCTCGATCCCGATACCAGGTTCTGCCCCCTTTACCCGGATTGATCAGAGCGCTTTCCTGAACTCCTCCATGTTGTTGAAAACGTACTCCGGATCCGACTCCATCAATACCTCTTTCGTGTCGAAGCCGTTCGCTATCGCGCAAGAGTGCACCTTCGCCAGCTTGGCGGCTACGACGTCGTCGACCATGTCGCCCATGTAAATGGTTTTTTGCCTGTTTGCTTTCAGCGCGTGAAGCACGGCGTTTATGCCCAGCGGGTTCGGCTTTATCGCATGTGTGGTGCGGGTGCTGAATATGACGTCAAAATACTCTTCTATGCCAAGTCTGGCAATCTCGCGCGCAGCTCTGAAGGGTAGCGCGTTAGTTACAAGGGCTATATTCTTTTTCTCGCTCCTGAGCCTTTCAAGCACGGCCGCAGCCCCCTCCTGCAGCCTGGGCCTCACGACAAGCATGGGTATATTTGCAAGGTAGGAAAGCGCGTTCTTCTCTATTGATAGCCTGTGCTCGTATTTCTTAAGATACGCCATGGAGTCGAAATCCGGCTTCTTGCTTGCGCCCTTCAAGCTCTGTGTCCTCCTGTACTTCATTATTATGTCGAAGTCATGGTACACGGCCATGTAGAACTTCATCTTCGTCAGGGTGCCGTCCCAGTCGAATATGAACGTATCGAATTTCTTTAGTAGTCCCTTTCTCATCAACATCAATCTAGGCCCAGCTGACATCTATGCTGGGCTTGTCCGGAAGGGCCCTTGATGCCCTTGCGGACTTCGACCCGGATTCCAGCTCTATCACCACATTGGCCCCTAATTTGCCCGATATGTAATTCCTTGCTCCGACAAACCCTTCGTAGAGCTGGCTTTCGGTCACCTCCGGCATCTTTACAAGCCCTTGTATGTCCTTTGCGAACTGCGACAGGAACTTCGATAATTGAGCCTTGTCTGTTTCTTTAAGCAATGGATCGGATATCGCCTTCGCCATGTTCTTATTCTTGGCGAGGGAATTGTAGGCTTTCATCTTCCACGCGTCGGGTATTATGATCCTTATCTCTTTCGGCTTCTTGTTCTTGTTTACATCCATTTTCGAAGTCAAAGCTATCGCCTGGCCTGCGTCCCTGATGGTGTCGTCTATTATCTTCTCGACAAACTCCGCCTTTTGGTCTATCATTCCCTTGTCGTAGCTGGGCCACTGCTCCTTCGCTATCAATCCGTTCTGCCTGAGCTTCGCCCAAAACTCTTCCGCTACGTGCGGCATTATCGGGGACAGCATCATCGCCGCCTTCTCCAGGAAGTCCCTGACCACTATCTGGTTCTTCCCGCCACGCTCGAAGTAGCGCTTCAGCTCGGTAACGGAATTGTAGAATATCTCCGTGTAAGCGTTCCTGAAGTTTATCTCATCCATGTACTTTGTCGCCATCTCTATCTTCGAATGCAGCTTTGAGTAGAGCCAGTAGTCTATTGGCTCTATCTCCGTGCCTTTCATCGATTCGATCTGCTCTATCGCATTGTATAGATACTCGTTCCTCGATATCACGCCGTTGACCGCCTCGAGCGAGAACTCTGTGCCGCTGTCGAGGTCCGCAGCGGTCATCTCGGCCATCCGCAGCGGGTCCGCACCGAACTTCCCTATGCCATCAGCTAGGGGGACAACCGAACCGAGGCTCTTGCTCATCTTTTCGCCCTCGTAGTTGATGAAGCCGTTTGTGACTATCTGCTTCGGCCAGTACTTTTCCGGCATTATTGCCGTGTGATTGAATACATACATTGTGAGATGGTTTGTTATCAGATCCGGACCGGAATGGCTCGACGTGTTCTGGTACCAGTACTCGAACGACTCCTTGCAATCCTTTATCGTCTTGTGGTCTATTCCGGTGGCTTTTGCAGTCGCCTCAAGCGTCCCTTTCGATTCTACCACATAGTCGAAGAATTCCGGCTTGAGCTGCTCCGGTTTTATGCCACGTGACTTTAGTATGTGCGAGTACGTGAAGAAGCTCATGTATATCGTGGAATCGGAAAGCGACTCTATGATGTGGCTCGGGTTGAAAGGGAATCGCGTACCGAGCCCTTGGGACCTTTCCGCTGCACGCATGTCGAGCCAGTCTATCACGTTCTCGTACGTGTGCCGCAGCTTCTCAGGATATATCTTCATTCCGGCCAGAGCTTTGCGCGTCTCTGCCTTCCATGCCTCGTCGCCGTATGTTATGAACCACTGGTCGTCTACGATCTTCACTATGACCCTTGTTCCATCCCTACAGTAGACCGGCTCTTCGTTCGCAAGCTCGTAGACTACAATGCCTATGCCTTCGCGCAGGAAATCCCCTTTCAGCTTTTCCTTTGTCGCCGATGCCTTATCGCCTTTGTACCTTCCTTCCAGCATTACGCCGTGCTTTGCCTCGGCGCTATAGAGGTTCTTTGTGGCCTGCTCTATTATCTCATCAGAAGCCGCCCAGTCAACGCCGAGCATCGCGACGTGCACCTGTGCCGGCATGTCGAATTTCTGCGGGAGCTCTATCACTTTCTTGTAGGCAGGCACCTGATAGCCCTGGCCTTTCAATCTTTCAAGCGCCACATAATCGAAAGGCGCGTGCGCGGGGACGCTCATCACAACGCCTGTGCCCCTGTCGCCCTTGACAAAATACCCGGGAAAAACCGGGACTTCCTCTTTTGTCACCGGGTTGATCGCCTTCTTGCCCAGCAGCTCCTTGCCCGGAATCTCTTTTTCTATATCGATCTTGAACTGGTGCGAAAGCATCTGGGCGGCCTCTTTTGCCAAATAGAACTGCTCATTGCCGACTTTTGCAACAACATAACTTATATTGTCGTTCACAAAGATATTAGTTACGCCGTAGACCGTTTCCGGCCTGTACGTCGCGCAGACGAAATAAATGCCGGAAGAGGCATCCTTGAACTTTATGCCAGTAAGAGGCTCTATCTGCGGGTGCACATCGTGCTTGGTGTCGTGCTGGCCGACGGGGCTGTTGTCCTTTGTGCACCAGCCGACAGGGTGCCTACCGGTTTTCAGGTACCCCTTTTCCTTTAGCTTCATGAATTGCCATTCCACCATCTTGCTGAATATCGGCTCCGTGGATACGAAGGTTCTTCTCCAGTCTATGCCATAGCCTGCGGCGCGCATGCTGGTGCTCATCTCCCGCATGAAATAATCAGCTATGTAAGCTGGATCCTTCATTTTTTCTATGTCAGAATCCGATACCTTGAAGCTCCTCAGCCTGTCGATGAGTTCCTTCTCGTTATTCTGCACCCTTTTCGCTATCGCAAGCACCGGAGTCCCGGTCGCGTGCCAGCACATCGGATAAAGGACGTTGAACCCCTTCATCCTCATGTACCTCGCGTACGCGTCGGCTGTGCCGTAGGTCCTGAGATGGCCCACATGCTGCGGCATGTCAAGATACGGCTCTGCGGCGAACACCATTATGCCCTTCCTGTGGTTCGGTTCCGGCTCGAAGAGCTTTGCGTCAGCCCATGCTTTCTGCCATCTTTTCTCGATCTCTTTATAGTCTATCAAACGAACCACTAATCGAATCCTCTAGCCCTCAAAAAAGCATTAATAGATAATCCTAATAATTATATAAGCTTTCCATGTCATATTAATAAGGGTGTTTTAATGGAAACAGCAAGACTCATCGCGAGGGCGGTATTGGGCTCTTTGGACAGGATAGCGCACTTTAGGGTGGCACATGCACACTGTGACATTCCGTGCGGCATTTATGACCCGCATCTGGCACAAGTCGCAGCGCACACCGTGTTGCGAATGGATATGCTGATAAATGAAACTGCACAGGTGCCGCCTACCGATGCCAGCACAAGAAACAAGATGATAAGATATATTTCCGTAAAGGAGCAACATGCGGAACTGGTCAAGCACGAAGTTCGGGTAATCTGGGGGGACTACATTAAACCAGAACACATAAAAGCAAATCCGAAATTGCATGAGTTGGTCTTTGATATAATGAAGACAGCATCGAAGGCAAAGCAGGATACGAGCGTGGACACTTCAAAGGACCTTATCAAGAAAGTAGAGCAGTTTGCTGAGATATTCTGGAAGACGAAGGGCGTGGAAACTAAAAGGGTCAAGGCATTCTATCCTACGGAAGAAGAGATAGTATATCCAAAAGTATGAGCATGTTCCCACTGGAGATAATGAAAGTGACAGACAAGAGCATGGAGCCGTATCTTAAATACGGCAACTTTATTTTTATAGATAAATGGGGTAGACATTTTGCAGCAAACGACGTCGTAGTTTTCTACCATCCCAAAAAGGTTATGCTGCTCGTCAAGAGGATAATAAGAAAGGACGGCGAATCCTTTTTCGTAGAAGGCGATAACAAAGAGCTTAGCGAGGACAGCAGGCGCTTTGGCCCTGTGCCAAGGGGGAACATAGTAGGCAGGGTCCTTTTCAAAGTCTGACAACCTTTTTTAAATTGTACCTTGCAAATAAGCATGATGGACCAGTCTCTGCTGCTCAGGTTAGTTGCGCTCGTCATAATTGCGTTAGTCTACATGCTCTTCGACATATTCAACAATAGGAACGTACCGAGCATATTTGCATATGCTACGCTGGCTGTCGGAGTAGCATTTACGATTTCTTACCTGAATCTGATGACCATGGCAATCAGCTTCGCGATAGCCGCGATAATATTGTCGCTCGGCTACGTGGTTTACAAGGCCGGCCAGATAGGCGCGGCCGATATAATAGAGTTCGCGGCGCTTTCGATGATCTTGCCGGTACAGATACCTGGCTTGCTGCTGAACACCTACCAGTACAACATCCCATTCATAGTCTCGATATTCGTCGCTACAGGAATGTCGGCGCTCGTGATCACGCCACTATATTATATACCGAGGGCGAAGAGGCTTTTCAAGAAACCGCTCTCCAGTATGGTTAATAGGAAAGACATCTACAAGGGCCTTCTCTACGCGGCAGGCTACCTTGCCTTTGCCCTCTTCATAATGTACCTCAATGGCTTTGACGTTGTTTCGTTTTCGCTGATCGTGATACTAATGCTGGGTTCGCTGTTTACCGTGGTTTACGAGATGCCGATAACCGATTCTATGGTCAGGTTCGTGACGCTGAAGGATTTTGAGGAAGGGGATATCATCGCGTTCAACCTGATGAAAAAAGACGAGATAGCGAGGGTCAAGAAACAGGTCAGGGGCTTCGACAGGCTCATAACTGGCAGGGTCTTGGCGGAAATGAGGAGAAAGCGGTTCACGAAAAGGCTGCCAGTATATAAGAACGCAGTTCCTCTTGCGCTCCCTATTTTCATAGGTGTGGTGTTGTCCCTGCTCCTTGGGAACCTGGTGTTCCTAATAATATAATAACCGATGCAATGATTTGCGTGTAGAAGAAAATTGGTAAGCCG
>JAKAPD010000021.1 GCA_021812025.1 Microcaldota archaeon
GCAAGGCGCGTTCTGGCTGGAACCCTAAAGACTAAGGTCTACTCGGAACCAGTGCAGCTCGGTAGAGGAACAAACGAAATAGAAGATATCGGCGTGCACGACCTACCGAGTTCGCAGGCCTTGGGGGTCAGACTCAAATTCAGGCGCCAGTAGCTTTCCGGAAATAAAGTTTCTGGAAACGTATATTAAGCATAACGTTCAAAGATAGTAATCACCACCGGGTGCAGTAATTGGCTGATCCTCTTGTCGAAGCGATTAAAGTAAAGTTTGACGATTTCTTTGAAAGGTACTACAGAGCTGGAATCGATGAGATAATAACGTCATTTCCGGGGAAAAGGAGCCTGTTCGTTGATGTAAAGGATATTCAGAAGTTTGACCCTGATCTGGCAGTAGAGCTTATCGAAAAACCAGATCTCATTCTAGAGGCTGCAGAAGAGTCGCTGAAAGGAAAGCTGAGCGACATAGAGATGGGCGATCATGAACCGCACACCAGATTTTGGGGCCAGAACATAAACGGGCCTATGGTACAGGACGTGGGCTCGGCATACATAGGCAAATTGATACAGCTTGATGGCCTTATTGTCAAACGATCCGAGATAATCCCAAAGGCGAAAATAGACGCATATAAGTGTGCATATTGCGGCGCGGTCTACAAGTTCAGGTCAGGAAAGGACGAAATTCCGGAGTTTTGCCTGCAGTGCAAAAGGAAATCTCTGAAGCAGAACCCTGAGGAGTCACGATTTATCAATATACAGAAAATCGCAGTGCAAGACCCGCTTGAGAAACTCAGGGGCAGCACGCCCACATGGCAGCTGGAAGTCTTCATGGAAGACGATCTCGTGAATACTGTTATTCCTGGTGATCGAATTGAACTCACCGGAATTCTCAGGATCAGGCCTAGAAAAAATCCTAAGGGCAAAACCGAGAAGAGCCTGTACGTGATGTTCCTCGAGGCCGTTTCAATCATACAAATGCAGAGGGAGTTTGCAGAACTTACAGTCACAGAAGACGAAGAGAGAAAGATACAGGAGCTTGCGACCGATCCGCAAGTATTTGACAAGATTTGGAAATCTCTTGCGCCTTCCGTCTATGGATACGACGAAATAAAACAAGCCATCTCTTTAGAGCTTTTTGGAGGCACTCCGGGGAAGACGCTTGTCGACGGGGGCGCGGTGAGAAGCGATATCCACATACTTTTGATTGGAGACCCCGGAAGCGCGAAAACTCGTTTGCTGCAAACGGTGTCGCGTCTGGTTCCGAAAGGGATCTATGTCAGCGGAAAATCAATCACAGGCGGTGGAATGACTGCTGTTGCGGAGCGCGATGAGTTTTCCGAAGGCGGCTGGACGCTGAAAGGCGGGGCGCTGGTATTGGGATCCGGTGGAACTGTTTGTATAGACGAATTTGACAAAGTGGGCGATGAAGACAGAGCTGCGCTTCACGAAGCCCTAGAGTCGCAGACAGTAAGCGTCGCAAAAGCGGGAATCATCGCGACATTCAATGCGAAGGCTGCGGTTCTCGCTGCGGCAAACCCGAAATGGGGGAGATTCGATCCGAACACTTACCCCGTTGAGCAGTTCAATATTCCGCCGACACTCCTTTCCAGGTTCGACCTGATATTCCCGATAAAAGATGTGCTCGATGAAGAGGCAGACAAGAAGATAGCGAGGCACATACTCGTCCAGCACGAAGCCGCAGGCGCAGTGATAGCAGAGATACAGAACTATGTGCAAGTTGAAAAACCCGCAATAGATGGGGAAATGCTCAGGAAATATATAGCCTATGCAAGGAAGAACATAAAGCCGAGGCTCAGCGAGGAAGCGTCGAAAAGGATCCAAGAGTATTACGTGGACCTGCGAAAGATGGGAGCGCGATCGGGCTCTACGCCAATCACGCCACGACAAATCGAAGGCCTTGTCCGAATGGCGGAAGCTTCCGCGAAGGCGAGACTATCCGAGATGGTGGACCTTCCCGATGCCGAGCGTGCGATAGCGCTTACAGAGTACATGTTCCAGACATTGGCGGTAGATAGGAGCGGAAGAAGGGACATCGACAGGATACTTACCGGCATGCCCAGGGAGAAGGTCGATGGGATAAACAACATGCTCTCCATCATAAAGAACCTTGAAGAGGAGAATAAGCCGCACGGCGCAAAACTGCAAAGGGTCTTCGAAGAGGCGGAGAAGGGCGGAATCGACCATGTATCGGCAGAGCGGTTCATAAACGAGCTGGAAAAGAGCGGCGATATCTTTGTCCCGAGACCGGGCTTCCTGAAACTCGTCAAGAGAGACATGGAGTGACCATGATCCATGAGCATCTTGCCATAAAGGGCTGCGAAGGGGTCTATGATCCTCTTGAGGATTCGTCATTGCTTGCAGAAGCCGTTGAAAACATCGCATTTGGGAAAGTGCTCGATCTCGGCACGGGCTCCGGCATACAGGGCATAGTAGCAGCAAAGAAGGGCTGTGACGTAACTTTTGCGGACATAGATCCAGAGGCGGTCGAGTGCGCGAAGATGAACGCCAAGCTGAATGGGGTTTTCGGGAAGTTCATCGTAAGCGATATGTTCGACAATATAGAAGAGAAGTTCAACACTATAGTCTTTAACCCGCCGTATTTGGAGTCGATAGGAGAGGATGAGGAAGAGCTTGCGCTTTCCGGAGGCAGGAAAGGGCGCACTCTCATTGACAGGTTCATAGATTCGTACAGGGGTCATCTGCTTGACAATCATGCCGTGCTCCTCGTAGAGAGTGACATAAACTGCTATGAAAAAGATGTCATCAGGCTGGGTGCGAAAATAGTTGCGCAGAGAAAATTCTTTTTTGAAGAGCTCGTTGTGCTCCGCTTCGAGTAGGTTTTTATAAATTCACATTTATATTAGACTGGTGGATTGATGATCACGTTCGCGCTGATGCTGAATGCCGTGAATGTGAGTGTGGTTCCGCAGACGCTCGTAACTGCCGGCTCAGTCTATACTGAAAACACGGTAACTGTGCTTCTCGAAATACTGGTCGTACTCGCCATTTCCATGCAGATAGCCAGGGGCTACTTCCTCAGGATACTCAGGAAATTCACGCTCAGGCTCGCTGCGGATATATGGTGGCTTTTGTTCATACTGCTCAGGGACGCGAGCATATTCCTTATAGTTTTCCTCGGAGTCAGCCTCTTCTGGCCCGGCACATACCAGGACTATCCAATCGCGGTTCCGTGGCAGCTTCTCGCGGTGGATTTCTTCGCCATAGCGCTGGTGATAATGCTGATAAAGGACACTGATGAAAGCCCTACCTGGAATAGCGCACTCACTGTTCTCGTGGCCATAGGCTCGTTCCTTTATATTGTAGGGACAGTGCTGGTTACAGAGAGCGCGCTTGCCTTGACCACTTTGCCCCCGACAGTATCGGCGAGCACAAACAACATCTGGGGCTTCTTTAACACCTATTTCAACTCGATCAATAACCCAACGCTTGCTATATACTCGTTCTATGTGTGCTTCACGATTTTGCTAGTTGCCGGGGCCGTAGCCATAGGGGCGTCATTCAGGGGCGGAATAGCAAAGAGAACTCTCGCTGTTGCTCCGAAGCCCGTGGTAAAGCAACCTCAGGCGCCTGCACAGTCCTCTGCGCAACAACAGCAGAAGAAATGATAATATGCCGTTCAAATTCGTGTTCGACGACACGCTCTGCATACAGTGCGGCATGTGCGGGGATGTCTGCCCGGTCAACGCACTCGATTTTACAAGGCCGAGGCACAAGAACGTAGAGGATACGAAAAAAGAGGCAGATGCGCGCATAGAAGACATGACCGAATATCCAATACAGGTAAATAAGTGCATAGGGTGCATGATTTGCCCTGAAGAATGCCCAGTTTCCTGCATATCCATAATAAAAGCGGATAAGGAACCTAAATACTATCCGATGCAGGGGCCTATGCTTACAGAAGAGCCCACAAAGGACACATTCGAGCTCTCAAGATACACGAAAGTCAGGCCGACAAAGGTTAAGGTGAAAGATGCATGGGGGCACGAGTACACTTATATCCCAAAAAGGAGGAAATCTGCCACCCAGACATGGGAAAATATGGAGCCATAGTGATTTGAAAGAATTAAATATTTCTTAAGCCAACACCATCTTGGTGAAATGGTGCTACAATTCCACCAACCTGGCTTGCATAGAAGATACGCGCAAGCGCTTGAAAAGCTTCCCAGCGACGGCATAGTAAAAGATATGCGCAAGGAGCTATTCATCTTCTCGAAGCTCGCCGAGCCTGTCATGAAGCTAACGGCGCTTTCGCTTGCGCTCTTCCCGGAGCAAGCCGACTACAACGACATATTTGCCGACCTGGACGGCATTTGCGGGTTCCAGAATGCGATTGCCGAAGTAAGGGGCGCAAGCGCGGAGATGAGGGCGAGCGGCTCTCATGAAGCAGTAAGGAGTGCCATGGTCATGGAATCACGCGCGCTCAGGAGCACTTTCAAGCAGATGAGCAGCAGGGCCGAGGAGCTGCTCAAAGAGATTGAGAAAGCGAGGTCTGCAGAGAAGCTCTCTGCTCTTGTGGGCGAGCTTGATTTTGTATTCCAACAGGCGCTTGCCGAGGAGGAATTGCAACGTATCAGGATCATTAGGAAGTATCTCGTGCGGTATGGCTTGTATGCGCTTCTGGGCCCGCAGTCGCGCGAAGTTCTTGACCTTGTGCACTTTAACAGGCTCATGCGATAACAATGAAGTTGAAAAAAGACAGTTTCAGCAACGCGCGCGGGGGCAACAGCAAGCTCATCGAAATATACTGCTCCAAATGCGGCATGATGGCCTTTCTCTACCAAAAAGACGGAATCGGCAGCCTCCACAGGTGCTATCTCAACAGGATATTCGAACCCGAGGGAGCTACCGGCGCCTGCAATTTGGCATCTGGCTCCTCGCAGAACGGCAACCTGCTGTGCAAAGGCTGTGGAGCGCTGGTAGGTACCCTTATGCAGCACAGCGATGGCAGGCTTGCTTTCAGGCTGGTGCCCGGCGCATGGCGCAAGAAGCTGCATAAATAAGGTTCATTTTCCTAATATCTCATTGCGGAATCGAAATCTGAAGCATGACATAAATATCTGAAAACCCATGGTATTTGCGAGAATATGGAAGCGGCTTCAAGAAACAATTATCCTAAACAGAACGGCAAAGGTACCGAAAGGAATGTTGCCAGGGAGTTTTTCGCCAAGGTCAGGGATTACTCTGCAGCAGTAGGGTCGGTTGAGATGTTCCAGAACATGCAGAGCGGGCTGCGTGAACTCGCGATGAACTTGAATAATCCCGAGGAGATGGGGATATTTTTGGAGAACCTGAATAGGCTTAACCCGTCTGAGGCAGTATCGCTCATTGTTAGGATATCAAAGATAAATAGTCCAAAAGCCGCGTGCAGGCTGGTAGAAAGGGTAACCGGAATGGCGGAAAGCGACTGGTCTCTCCTTGTGCCTGCACTGATATCGGTGCTGGGCAACCTTGAAGACGGTGCGCAGCTCCTGGCTGTGCAGGAGTTGAGCAAAACAAATGACGATATTGAGTTCTCAGCCGTGTTATCAGGATTTAATGATATTGCAAAGGCAATAGGCAATATCGTGCTCCAGCTCGGCGTCAGCCAGAAGTTCGCGTATTCATTCTTCTTATTCGCCGAGAAGATAGACGGCAGATGCCTCAAACTGGTGGAGAAACTAATGTTGGAAAGGCCTAATGAGGACAAGGGATACGAGCTGCTTGAAAAACTTGAAGAAGCGCTGCGCAAGGTCGGCGGGTCGGGACCGCTCCATACGGCCCTTGAGCTAATGTGCGAACATAGCTATACAGAGGCAACGGAAAACAGGGAGTTCAACGCCCCGGGGCTTATACAATATGCATACCTGGAGAGTTACCTCGCCACTTTCAGAGCAGGCAAACCAACAGGCATCGATAAAAGAGGTTGATGGGTGTATTGTTATCGCTCTCCCTCTGTTCACCAACATATTGTTATATTTATTCCGATTTCGAAGGTCTTTCATATCGATCGCCAAAAATCTATATTGACCCAGGGGTTAAAACCCCCGGTTTTAGTGGAATTATTGGACAAAGCCCGGCGATTAGCAAGGAATAAATATCTGCATTTACTGATATCCCTAATGTGAAAGCAGCGTGTTTCTGATGAGCGCAAATATTAGGGAAAAACGGATTGAGCAGGAAAGATCCGCGTGCAGGATCATAAGAGCCGATGCGATATCCAATTTTACGACTATGGAAAATGCACGGTTCGTGGAAAGGCTCATTGCAGGCGAGATGCAGATCCTTTTCGCGCAGGACGGCGTCGAGAAGCTCAGGATTGCAACAGCGTTCCTCAGTCAATTCGGGGACGTGCAGACAAAGAGCTCGCTTGTCGATTACATGGCGACGCTCGCGGCCTGGTACGGCGTCGATTCCTTCAGGAGAGAATTTACATTTTTATCGCATAACATCAAGAACCCGGAGTTGGTAAGGCTCATGCTAAAGGCCAGAATATCCGCCTCCCCCATATTTGGCAACATGACCAGGATTGCGCCTAAATACGTCAGCTACAGCGCGGTTAGCGAGGTGCATGAGATACACGAGGTGCTGGCAATCGTTGCAAACCGCGGGGCGCTAAGGGCAGATCCAGATTCCCACAAGTCGGGAAAATCCGGTAGGCTTATGGCTGGACCGGACGGGGACAAAGAGCATAAGTCAGGAAAATCAGGCATGCTCGCGGCTGAGGCAAAGAGCGTAAATGATGTTGTTATGCTGCTGCAGGTGGCTGGGCTGGCAGAGAATGATATTCACGTAATAGAGTTTAATGAAAGGCATGACTTGAAGAGGGAGCTCAGAAGGATCAAGGCGCATGAAAGGGAACTCTTTGGACACGGTAAGCCTAGCAGGAGCGTGGATACACACAGCTAATCCTTGAATCCTTTCCCCATTGATAGCATTACCACCCCTGCAGCTATCGATATTGCGGTGGCATAGGCATAGGAATATGCCGGGCTCGCCACATACAATATGCCCATTATCAGGTTTGCTGAGAAAAGGCCAACGCTTCTTGCACCCTGCAAGGAGCCCATCCCTATGTCAAGTTTCGCTGCCCTTCTAGATC
>JAKAPD010000022.1 GCA_021812025.1 Microcaldota archaeon
ATTCCAAATATGACCCCATTGGTCTTTGCTTTTGCATCTGCGGCGAGCATGGCTTTTCCGTCCGTGCTCGACAGATCCCCATGCCAGAGGTGGGGCACCCTGTAGGCCTGGGCCTCCTTCGGACTCGGCAGGTGCTCTATTATCATGGGAAGCACCGCGTCCTCCACGGGAGCTACTTCCTTTATCTGCGCGACTACCTTCTCGGCTTCAGACGGAGAACCTGCAGTTCTAGCCGCCTGCGCCTTTGCGCTGAGCTCGAATATGTGCTTGAACGATACCTTCTTTGATTCCACGGTGTACTTGGAAATCGCCCATTTGTCATAGGCGCTGCCGAAAGCGACGCTCCCTTTCTCGACGCTTACTTTCCACTTCTCGGCATATTCCTCAGGGGCATACTGCTCTATGAGCTTGTTGACATTGTTTATCAGTTCAAGCAGCTTCTGGAACGTCTGTTCCGGAGTGAGCCTCAATTCGTTAATGAGCCTGTCGGTCTTGTTCACGAACAGCACTGGTTTCGCCTTCTCCTTCATCGATTGCCTGAGCACGGTCTCGGTCTGCGGCATGATGCCTTCCACAGGATCGACTACCAGCACCACTCCGTCAACAGCCCTCATGGATCTCGTGACGTGGCCCCCGAAGTCGACGTGGCCGGGCGTGTCTATCAGGTTGACCACATAGTCCTTGCTGCTGTAGCTGAAACCCAAAGATATTGCAGCTGACTTGATGGTCATCCTGCGTTCCTTTTCGATCTCTTCGTAGTTAGTGTAAAGGACATCTCCCGCTACGCTCTTTGAGATAAGGCCCACCCTCGCGAGCAGTGAATCGGTGAGCGTGGTCTTTCCGTGGTGTACGTGCGCTATTATGGCAATGTTCCTGATGAAGTCCAGATTCCCCATGAGTTTTGAAATCTCTTCAACGACGAATTCCTTCCTTACCATTGGCTCACTTTGCGCTCCTTGCCATGCGCTCTATCTCGTTCTTCCTCTTTATCGCATAGCTGTTGACATCGTTCTTCGCCGCCAGGATAAGTTCGTTCGCGAGCGTTTCCGTCAAGTTCCTTTTGTTGCCGAAGCCGCCTATCACTGCTGCCATTGATATGTTCCTTATTGCTATGTCGAGGCGCCTGCTCGCGCTTACATCCACAGGAATGTTCGATATAATTCCACCGTATCTGACCCTTGTAGTGTCTTCTATCGGAGCGGCATTCTCGAGCGCGTTTATGTATATCTTGAGCGGATTCTGTCCCGTCTGCTCTTGCACAATATCAAATGCGTCCTCTATGATTCTCATTACCTTGAATTTCTTTCCCTGAAGCCTTCCTTTTGTCCTTATTACTCTTCCGCCTATCTTCCCTCCTGTGCCCCCGCGCATTATGTCGTTCGCCAGCCTTTCCACTATGTTAAGATTAGCCTTCGAGAACTTCTTCTTGCTGTCGCTCCTGAAAGTGCTCGGATAGAACATCGGCTTTAGATTTACATAATTCTTGACGCTCGGGTCCCTTATTTCTATATTGAAATCGTATTTCCCGAAAAGCAGTATGTCCGGTGCAGAGATAGCACCCGCGGCTTTCTTCGGCGTGGGGGCCTTCTTCCTTCTGGCGACTTTCCTCTCGGCCTGCTGCGGCTCCTGGGTTTCCTGCTTGTTTTCTACCTGTGCTGTCGCCTCTTCCGCCATCGGTATCATCTCTTAGGTTTCTCCTTCCTGCCCTTTATTATCTCTACAAGGTTCGTTCCGTTGACCTCTACCACCTTGTACTTCATCTGCGGTATACAGCCCATTGCTCCCCTCTGCGATCCGCCCATTCCCTCTATCGTCACTTCATCGTGCTCATCGATAAAGTTTATGGCTCCGTCACCTGGTGCGAATGCGCCCACGACTTTGCTGTTCTTTATTAATTGTACCCGCACGCACTTTATCTGGCCGGAGTGCGGCTGCTTCTGCTCTACGGCGAACTTCTGAAGCACCAAGGCCTTTGCCCTGGGAACCGTGCCTATGGCGTCGTACTTCTGCTTGTTCTTTAACTTCCTTCTCTTTAACCATTTCTTTAGCCAGCGCTGGTGCTTCCTTTGTCTCAGAAGCTTCCTTGCTGCAAATTCTCCGTTTGGCATGAGTTCACTGTTCTTCAAGTATTTTTGAGTGTCCGGGGTTTATTATCGATAGCACAGACACCGAATAAGGTTTACCGCACAGCGCGCCCAATTCCATCGAGTTACCGTTGAACTGTATGTGTTTTATATTGGAAACTTTCGATATGTGTGTTATGTCCTGCAGTATGTCGGACCTGCTCTTGGCTGCGACGACAATCAGCTTTGCCTCATTCTTCTTTACGGAGCCAAGCACTTTGTTCAGCCCGAGGGCTACATCACCGCTGTCCACTGCTAGGCGTATGTTGGTTGATAAATCAGCCATAAATTCACAGAAAAATACTGTAAAAGCAGAGTGCTTCTGCTGATAGAAATATCAAATTATTTATCACGGAAAAGTATAAATAGGTATTTGCGGCACTCCGACCCTTCGCCTCATACGAGCTTACGCTCCTGCATTATGGCCCAGAGCATTATCGAGCCCGCTATGACGAAGATGCCGCCTGAAAGGAGGACGGCCGTTTTCACCCAGTTGTCAGGACCGTGCGCCCTCTTAAGCATGTGGAACGATATCGGCCATCCTACTATAACGATTAGCACCCATGTTATAATCGGGAATACAAACACTATCGAACGGGACAGAAATAGTGCCGCCAACAGTATTACTAATATCGCATGGCCGAGAACTGCGAACTTCCAGAAGTCCACGACTTTCATCTTTTGCGGTAAAGTTTTATCCGGCATTGAACCCACTATTGTTTTGCGGGTCGGATATTTATTTATATTGTGGCTCTCCTGCGGCTTTATTCTGTAGTGTAGTTGCAGCCTGTGGGCTCTACAAAGCTGTTGCTCAGGATGAGCTTGAGATAGCCCATGTATGGGATATCGGCTATCACCTTCCCGCTTATCTGGCTCTCGTTTGCAGGGTAGTTGAAGTACTGCACGTCTAAGCCGGGGTTGTTGTCGCCCTTTGTCAGGAAGTAGTACTTCCCGCTCGCGTTTATTACCGCGTATACCCTGTGCACGACGTAGCTGTCACCCTCCTTGTAGAATAGGTCATTCGGAACCGTCTGGTACACGACAACCGTATTGTTCGCGTCGCCAGTTATTGTGGTGTTCCCTATGGCTATCGCAGTGGTCGACGCCTCTTGCTTCACTGTGCCGTTGCTGAACTTGACATTGACGGCGCCGCACGTATACTTTATAAGGTTGTTTGACTGTGCGCTGTTCGGCACGATCTGGCCGCCATAGTTGCTGCTCCTGAAAAGGCCTATCTGGTAGCCTTTACTCAGGAACTGGGATATGGTGAACTGGTTCCCGGTTATGTTGTAGGCAACGCATTCCAAAGATTCGCTCTGGAAGTTTGATATGGTACCGTTCCATGTGCTCGTGGGCACGCTTATTATCGGCGCCTTTACGGAGTTTATGTTTATGCCCTGTATCAGGATCATGTCGCCCCGCTGCAGCGTTGGCAGCATGCTGCAGCTCGGCACAACGTTAAGCGGGTTCGGCGTGCCGAGCGCAAACTGCAGGCCGAACCAGAATATCAGCACAAGGGCTATCGCAATAGCAACGTCGAAAATATTCTTCTTGTAGCCCTCCTGTTTCACGCTTAGCGAAAGCTCCATCACCAGTATGACTATTATTATGACGAAGATGAGCGCTCCCAGTATGATCGCCAATCCCGGCATGCTCTGGAAGAACAGATACGCCACGAAAAGCGCTATGAGCAAAATGTACATTGGCCATGTGTTGTATTTTGGTTTCTGCTTTTGCTCTCTCTGCTTTGCGCGCTGCTTCTTTTTTCCTAGCACCCATAACACCGATTAGGCAGTCTCTTTGCTGGTCAGCTGCACACCCACTACCTGCGATTCGTTCTTGCTGTTGACCACTCCCACGACGCTATCTGCCACTGAAATAAGCGAATCGTTGTGGCTGACCACTATGAATTGGGACTTCGAGCTTAGCTCCTTGATCAGCTTCGAGAGCTTCTTCGTATTCTCCTTGTCAAGCGCCACATCTATCTCATCGAATATGTAGAACGACATCGGATTCCTCATCTGTATGGCGAAAACCAGCATGAGCGCCAACAGTGATTTTTGACCACCGGAAAGGAGGTCGGAGCTCTGTTTCTTCCTCTGCAGCTCCACATCGATCATCAGCCCGGAGTTAAACGGGTCCTTCGGATTCTGAAGGTAGAGGTACGACGAACCGTCGAATATGTAGCCGTAGAGCTTCTTGAAGTTTTCATTGACGGACTCGAACGTCTCGAGAAATATCGCCATCTTCTTGGATTCTATCTCGTCTATCATCGATATCACGGATTGCTTCTCCGTCTCAAGCACGGAGAGCTTCTGCTGCGCTTCATCGACTTCCTTCTTCTTCGAAACGTATGCTTCCGGAGCCTTCATGTTAACGGCTCCCATCTTCTCTATCTCGTTCTTTGCTATTATAAGCGCTTTGTCCAGTTCCTCAGCTTTCCTGCCTTCGAGCATTTCCATGTCTTGATATGACATCAGTTCCGCCTTGATGTCGTTGAGCCTTGTCTGGTGTTGCACCTTCCTCGACTCCAATTCGAAAAGCTCCCTGTTGGCCTTGTCCAAATCCCCAGATAACTTGCCCTTTTCCAACGCACATTTTGAAATTTTTTCTTCTAGGGAACCGGTTTGCTTCAGCATCGCGGCTGACTTCTGATCCTGGCCCTTGAGGGTCTCCTGGAGCTCCGATTTTTGGGCGGAGAGCTCTTCTGTCTGTTTTTCCATAGATGCGGCTTCTTTCTTCATCGCATCCCTGTTCTCTATTTCCCTCTTAAGCTCCATCTGCAGTTCTATGCTCCTCGTATTGAGCATGTCCTTCTCCTTTGACAGAGCCGCAATCCCTATCTTCAACTGCTCTACCTCTTCGCGGAGCTTTTTCAGCTTCGCCATCTCATCCTTTGATTTGCTGCTCTTGCCCTTTATCGCGAGCAGCTCCTCCAGTTTTGCATGCAGCTTCGCCTCCTCGTCCTTGAGCGACATCATGTCTGACTCGTTCTTCTTCTTTGCGGTTTTGGTGTTCTCGAGCTTCTGGTTGAGGGCAGCCATCCTTTCCTCGTTGGCTTTTATCTTCTTCTGCTGGTTCTCCACTTCCTTGTTGATGTTGTTATCTTCAAGAAGCAAATGCTTTATCTCAATTTCGAGCGATACCTTCTGGGTATCGAAGTTTGCTATCCTTTTCCTGTAGGTCTCGATAATGCCACTTTGATCTGCGATCTTGTCGATCAACGCCTTCCTGTCGGAATCCACCTTTTTCGCCTTCGCTTCTATGACCTTTGCGGACTGCTGCGCCTTCGTGTAGCCGCCGGTTATGAGCCCGGACTGGTCTATCACTTCTCCGCCGAGCGTGACGAACCTCTTGTTTCCGATTCCTATCTTCTGCGCGGCTTTCACGTCTTCGACCAGATAAGTGTTAGACAATATGTACGCGAATGCCTTTTCGTATGATTTGTCGAACGTTACTAGGTCTATTAGCCTTGTAAGGCTCTTCGCCTTTTCCGTGCTCCCCGCGATTATTATGTCAATCGGTATGAAGGATGCCCTCCCGAGCTTGTTCTCCTTCAGGACCTCTATCGCCTTTTTCGCCGTCTCCGCGGTGTCCACTATGAAATAGTTCAGCCTGCTCCCGCATGCCGCCTGTACCGCTATCGCATGCTTCTCGTCGTAGGAGCACAGGTCCTGAGCCCTGCCATAGAAACCCTGCTTGATTTTCTTCTCGAGAAGCTCCTTTCCCCTGTCGGAGTCCCTTCCCGCGTAGAAGAGCGCTTCCCGCAGGCTGAGGCTCTCCGAATTGAGTGAATCGAGCTCTTTTTGCATCTCCTTTAGGCCCGTCTCTTCGTTTGCTAGCTGTGCCTGCTCCTTTTCCCTGCTCTTGCCCGATTGCAGCAGTGATTCCTGTTCCTCTTTGACTTTGCCGAGCAGATTCTGCCTCTTCGCTTCTGCCTCTGATATCGTGTTTTGTATGTCTTTTATCTGCTTCTCAAGGCTCTCGTACTCGACAGTGAGCTGGGTGTAATCTGACGAAATTGAAGAAAGCAGCAGTTCAAGTTGCTCCAGCCTCTTCTGGATCGTGTTGCCCTTGTCGTTTATGGACGCAATCTCGGCCAGCCTTTCATCTTCGAGAAGCTCCCCCCTGCCCAACGGCCCTTTTGACTCAAGCTCTTCCTGCAGCTTCTTGAGCTGCTGCGAGTTCTCTGCCTCTTTCCCTAGAATCTTATCACTTTCGCTTTTGAGAGAGTCTATTCGCTCGTTGAGATTCTTGATGTTCTCGTTAGTAGACGCGTGCTGCGACTGCTTTATCGCTATGTTCTTGTTGACTTCCTCGAGCAGTTTGCCCGTTGAAGAGGATTCTCCGGACTTCGCGTTCAGCGTCTTTAATATCTTGTCCTTTTCACTTGATAGTACTGCAATCTCGGATTCAAGCTTTGCGATATCTTTCTCTAGCTTCTCCTTTGTAGCGGAGTTCTTCGTGAACCTTTCCGTTGCCTCCTCGTACTGCGAGGTTATCTCCTTTTCCCTGAGTTTGAGCAATGTGTATGTCATCTGCTTTACCTTTGCCGATAGGCCCAGGTACTGCTCGGCTGCCGCCTTTTCCTTCTCGAGCCCGCTCAGGAACCCTGCCCTTTCGCCGAGCATTATCTTAGCCTCGTTTATCTTCTGCTCCACCTTCTCCAGCTCCCTCATGGAAGCCGCTTTTTTCTCGTTGAATTCGTGGATTCCGGCGGCTATGTCTATGAGCTCCCTCCTTTCCTTTGGATTCAGGTTCAGGTAGTGGTTTATTTCCCCTTGTGTGATCGTATTGGTCTCGTTAATCTCGCCCCTTGCATCCCTAAGGACATCGATGACCTCTTGCCTCGTAGACCTCTTCCCATCGAGCCTGTAGCCTACTTTCTTGTTGGATTTTACTGTTCTGAGTATCTCTATCTGCCTGTCGCCATTGAAAGTGACCTTTAC
>JAKAPD010000023.1 GCA_021812025.1 Microcaldota archaeon
CCGATCTTGTATACCGCAGCCGCGCTGACTCCGGTCGGGCTTCTACCAGAGACCAATCCCTTTCTCATAGCTTCCTTGAGGAGGTCTATCGATTTCTCCTGCGCCTCCCCGCTGAGCTTCAGCGCGTTCACGTACCTTGGAACGTAGCTTATCGGATCGGTCAGTGGGATTTTCAAGCCCAACTCGTGGGATATCACCCTGTAGGCCCTTCCTATCTCCTTCTTCGGGAGACCCGATATGTTCGAAATCTCGTCAAGAGTCCTTGGCATTCCGGCTTCCCTGCACGCCGCGTATATAACGGCTTGCACAACGGTCTCGATCGGCCTGCCCCTTATGAGATTGTTCTGCACGCACTTCCTGTATAGGAGGGCGGCGCTTTCCCTTATGTTCTCCGGCAACCCTAGGTAGCTGGCTACCCTGTTAAGCTCCGGCAGCGCTATCAGGTAGTTCCTCTCGCTCGAGCTCGCTATGCTCGCACGCTTGTGCCACTTCCTCATCCTGTAGAGCTGCGCCTGCCTCTTCGAAGGGATTCTTACTCCCCTTATGTCCTTGTTGTAGAGGTCTATTTCGGTGACAAGGCCCCTGTTGGGCTTTGTGTACTTGATTGGGGCTCCTGTCCTTGCCCTCGAAGTCCTCTGGTCACTGTCGAATGCGCGCCATTCCGGGCCCGTATCGGTAACGTTCTCCTCTATCACGAGCCCGCAAGAGTTGCAGACAAGCTCTCCCCTTTCATTGTCAAATATTAGATCTGTACTTTGGCAGCTTGGGCACTTGCTTATCCTTTCATGTGTCTTAAGGCTCTCGTGCTGCTGCTCCCCGCCCATCGGTACGAGCGCACCGCCTAGCCCCGCTGGGCTTGGCTGTTGTGCTCCTTGCTGCTCCATCTGCATGCCGTAGGCGCTGCGTGGCCTGCCTCTTTTCTTTTTTGCCAGGTTTTCTATGCTCAGCTTATTTTGGCTAACTATTATCTTCCTAACATTCGGCGCAGACTGACCCTTCGCGCTTCCGGCCTTTGAACGGCCCGCCTTTGCCTTTTTATTCGATTTTTCGGATTTCATGCGTTTCACTATTTTTGTTATTTTTGCGAACGTAAGCTAACTACTTGCAAACAGCTATCACCTGTGTTATTAAAATCAAAATAAGCATTAATATAGTGAACCTATATATATTTAAATCTTTCGATGGGCTCCCTCGATAACCAGCAGGAGCATTTAAATAAATTCTGCAATGGGAAAATCACATTTTCCTGGAGGCTTTCCGCACCGAAACGACATGGAAGCTATATATATTTTTACAAGTTAATTGTTCTCTGCCGATGTGCAGGCATCGGCGCTTGTGGGATTACTAATGGATGACTATGGCACGGACCTTGCGAAGCTGCTCCTTCAGCCAGGGGAGAGGATACTCTACAAGAGCAGGCACGGCAGACTCTCAAAATTCTCGTCGTTAAAGTTCATACCGAAGGCAAAAGTCATAGCGACGAACAAGCGATTTCTGGTAATGCACGCGCTGCCTATTTTCAAGAACTACACAGCAATATCATACGGGGACGTCTCTTCCGTAAAAGTCAGGAAAAGCCCCTTCGGATCAAAACTCATAGTAGGCACCGGCAGAGGGGGTGACCAGGCAATCGTATTCGGCAAGGCGGTGAACGCGCTGGCCGCTTATGCTGTGCTGAGCAACCAAATCTCGGGAAACGAGACGCGCGGGAGTGCCGGGCTTCTAAAGGTCGGCAATGGCACTGTGCAAAAGTCAAGAGGCGTTGCGCATGGGGCCTCGCTCGCCGAGGAAACCGGCAGGATGCTGATGAGCGGCGTAGCGATAACGACAAACCTTGCAGGATTCATAAGAAAGGAGATCTCGCAAGGCGAGCCGCTGGGGAGGACGCTCACCATAGAATTGCCAGGCATGCTATTCGATGCGCTGGCAAAATGCAAGAGCGGCGCAAAGGTGCTTAGAGGCAGGAGCATGCTTTTTTTCGAAGTTTACGCGAACGCTTTCAAGATGTACGTATCTACAAGGGCGCGAAGGAAGAGCCCGGGCAATGCCGGTTCGGTCCGCATCGGGAGAGAGGCCTACATGCCGATGCGAGCGGTGAATCCCAGGCCGGCGCTAAATAGGCCAGCATCATTCGATCCTGAGAAGGAGCTCAAGATATTCAAGGTGAGAAGGCTCAGGAAGCAACATGAAAAAAACATAATAAGGGACTATCTAAACAAGAAGCTGCCGTCAGGGTTTAATTGGCATTAAATACTTTTTCTGGGCAATGATAAGCGATGGATGTTCTAAGCCTAAAGGGGAAACTGCCCTTTGAGATCCTTGAGTCTATAGCCGGCAGGGGCATTAGTGAGTTCACGCCGCCACAAGAAGAAGCGATAAGGAACGGCCTTCTGGGGTTCGAGAACATGGTGGTGGCAGCACCGACCGCCAGCGGCAAGACGCTCATCGCGGAGCTCGCCTGCGCAAACTCAATACTCACAAGAAGATCGAAAGCAGTTTACATAGCACCGATGCGTGCGCTTGTTTCTGAGAAGTACGAAGAGTTCAAGCAAGCGTATCCATATCTGAAAACCGGCATGTCGATAGGCGATCTGGATTCGAGCGATGAATGGCTTTCCAGTTGCAACATGATTTTCGTTTCCACAGAAAAATTCGACAGCCTTTTGCGCCATGGCATCAACTGGCTGCAGAACGTTGGCTGCATAGTTTTTGACGAGATACACATGCTGGGCGACACATCGAGAGGGCCCACGCTGGAACTGCTGATCACAAAGCTAATCAACACATGCAACGCGCAGATAATAGCGCTGAGCGCGACGATAGGAAACTCTGATGAGATAGCAAAATGGCTCAACGCAAAGCTCATAAAGAGCGAATTCAGGCCGGTGGCGCTCAAGAAGGGCATAGTCTACGGTGGCGAGGCGTATTACTACGACACCGGAGGGAAGACCGAAGTGAAAAAAGAGCTGGAAGGCACAAACAAGCTGCCAGAGCTTCTTCTCGTGCAGGACACCCTTTCGCAATCCAAACAGATACTCATGTTCTATTCTACAAAGAGGAACGCAGAAGCCGGAGCGATCAAAGCCGGGGCAGTGGTAAAGGGCATGCTTAAGAGGGAGGAGCAGATGAAACTGGAAGACCTGAGCGGCAAAGTGCTTGGTATTCTAGAAAGACCAACCGAGCAGTGCGTCAAGCTGTCGAACCTGGTCAAGGAGGGCGTCGCATTCCATCATGCGGGCTTGCTCAATGCACAGAGGAGACTTATCGAGGAGGCGTTCAAGAATAACCTGATAAAGGCCATATGCTCAACTACTACGCTCGGCCTTGGCGTCAACCTCCCTGCGCACACAGTGCTCGTAAGGGACACAAACAGGTTTGACGGGGGCTCGAGCGAGATGATGGGCGTAAATGAAGTCGCACAGCTTTTCGGAAGGGCCGGCAGGCCGAAGTATGACAAAGAAGGAAGGGCAATGCTGATAGCCAATACTAAGGAAAAAATAGAAGAGCTCTACAAAAACTATATCCTGGCAAGGCCGGAGGCGATAGACTCGAATCTCGGGGTGCTTCCGGTACTAAGGACGCACGTTCTCGCCTTCATAGCCGAGAATTTTCTCAATGGAAAAGGAAAAATACTGCAGTTTCTGGGAAAGACCTTTTACGGCCATCAGTACGGCAACGAGGGGCACATGCGGCGCATAATAGAGCAGATACTCAACGAATTGGTGGAATTTGAGTTCATAACGCAGGAGGACAATGACTATTACAGGGCCACAAAGCTAGGGAAGAGGGTCAGCGAGCTTTACATAGATCCCCTCTCTGCAAAATGGATTATAGAGTCGCTCTCCAAGGCGCAGGACGATGTGGGGTTGCTCTATGTGATATCAAATACCCTCGAGATGCGGCCGTATGCGAAGGCCACGGAAGAGGCGGAGGCTATGTTCATACTTTACAGGTACCTTTACAGGGACTCGAAGCTTCTCGAGGAATACGACAGGATGGATTATGGCTTTTATGACCCTGTTAGGGCTTTCAGCACCGCCCTCATGCTAAGGAAATGGATAGAAGAAGTGCGCGAAACGGAGATAATCAAGGAATTCAGGTCAACGCCCGGGGAGCTTTACACGAAGATAACAAACGCGGACTGGATGATATATTCTGCAATAGAGCTTTCCAAGATCGCAAAGAACCCGGTGCACAGGCTCATAGATCTGAGGGTGCGCCTCAGATACGGGATAAAAGAGGAGCTTCTAGATTTGGTAAGGCTGGAGCAGATAGGAAGGGTAAGGGCCCGCGCCCTCTATGTCAACGGCATAAGGAAAGTCTCCGATATAAGGAACAACAGGGAAGCTGTCACAAAACTGCTTGGAAAAGAGATCGCGAACAAGGTATTCGCACAGCTCGGCTAGAAGCTCTTCGAAAAAAGCTCTTCGTACAACGGGCCTTCGCTAGTAAGCGTGCTCTTTATCAGTTTTATGCAGTCGCATGCGAAGCTACCGAAGTCCTTACCATTGTTTTCATCTACGAATTTCTTTACTTTCGATATGGTTTCTTCGTTCGTGTCCTTTACCCGTGCAATGGTCAGGTGGGGGGCGAATGCCCTGTCTTCTATATTCAAGCCGAGATTCGCTATGCCCCATTTTAGTCCGTCGTGGATACTGCTTAGCATCCCATTGTCGTCTATCTCGACAAACAGCACATGCGGCTTTTCCGGCGTGAAGACCCCGACGCCACGTAAAGAGATTGGAAAACTTTTTATTTCCAGGTTTTCAAGGAGCTTGCCGATAGCTAGGATATTCTCTGCGCTTATGCTATCGAAGAAAAAGAGCGTTATATGGAACTGTTCCTTACCGACCAATCTTATGTTCTTGTCTTCCAATCCGGAGGCCAGCCCCGCTATATTGTCCTTAATCCCGTCAGGGATCTTTACAGCGATGAAGGCTCTCATCTGCTTCTCCGCCCCTGGCATGTTGCTCAATAACTTTAAATCGTTTCGCTTTAATATCTATCTGCTTTTGATGCTAGCATGGACTATGCCGATACAACTGTGATAATACCGGTCAAGGACGAGCCGGCCGTAGGCAAGGTAACGAAAGGTGTCCTGCACGCGCTCCCTGGATGCAGGGTAATAGTGATCTATAGCGGGGAGGCGCCGCGTTTGCCGAAGGGCAGGAACGTCAGCATACTGCATCAGCACAGCGCCGGGAAGGGGATGGCTTGCCTGGAAGCCGCGGAGCACGTCAAAACCGGCATAATGTGCTTCATAGATGGCGACGATACCTACGACCCAAAGGATTTCAAGGGGCTCATAGCGGAAGTGCGGAAGGGCGCAGACATGGCTCTGGGCGACCGCATGGCGAACATATCGGCCGCAGCAATGCCTTTGTACATACAGTTCGGCAACAACATACTCACATCTGCGGCGAACCTGCTATACGGCCTACGGCTTGAGGATTCGCAAACAGGAATAAGGGCGATGAAGAAAAAAGTCTTCGATTCGCTCCACTTGAAGGAAAAAGAATTCGGGATAGAATCCGAAATGAACATAAAAGCAAAGAAGAACGGCTGCAAGATAGTCGAGTTGCCCGCAAGCTACTACGTCAGGACGGGCGCGGCAAAGCACTTCAAGCTCGCTGGCGGCTTCAAGCTGTTTTTCACAACTTTCAAGTTCCTGTGATCACTTGAACGTTGACATCAAGGTGTATACCATGTGTTTTTTCGAGAGCTTTGACTCTCCGGCAATTCTTTTGTGGAAGGTCTCGTAAGGCACCTCGCTAAGGGTCGTATTCCTCTTGTCGACAAGCCTTAAAAGGTCCAGGAGTATCTTATAGCCTTTTCCGACGAATTTTCCCCTATCGCGTTTTATCACTTCTTGGAAAACCTTTGTCTTTACCCCAAAAAATCCCGACATCATGTCCCTCGTGGTGTGTTTGCCCTTAATCTTGAACACAACATAAGCTAGCGCGAACATGCCCGCAGAGATTATCCGTCTGTCGAGCCCCCAGTCGGAGACTTTTGTCCTCACCCCTACGACTATATCGTACCTGTCCAGTTCTCTTGCTATGTCGCCTACCTTCTCCACCGGATGCTGCAAGTCCGCATCTATCACGACAAGCTTGCCGGTCTTTGCGATCAGGGCGCTGTCAATAACGCTTGCCGCTATGCCGTGCTCCTTCTCTTTGCCCCTGTCAAGAAGCCGTACGCTCCTATCCTTTTTCCCAATACTCTTGACTATTTCCCGCGTATTGTCCTTTGAGCCGTCATCAGCCACTATTATGCTTATTCCAGGATAAGCCTTTTTGATTTTGTTTATGATCACCCTAATGTTTCCCTCTTCGTTGAAGGTGGGAATCACAACGGTGGTATCAGAGAATTTATTAACGTTCATGAGATGCACTTGAAGTTTTAAAGCCAATCTATAAAAATCTTAATTCTAAACAATATCTGTCGTGTTTTGCGATATCTTTGCTGTTGGTTAAATGGAGGAAAATAAAGCGGACGACCGATTGGATCCAGCTGGCAGCGCAGGCCAGGAACCGCAGCCCACCGTAATAATACATCACATAAAGCCGAATGCCAAACCCGAGCAGCATAAGCAGGAAAAGGAGCATGAACAGCATGGGCCACAGCAACAGAAGCACGATCCCGCCCCGGTGCATTATGGGAGGCCAGCCACTCCGGAGAAGAAGTTCAAGATATGGAAGCTGAGCATGAGCTATACCTCATTGAAAGTGCTTATGCTTTACATATTGATAACGCTGGTAGTGTACTGGCCCATAGCTGCAAACATGGGAGCCACGACTACGACAGGCCACGGGGACCTCTACCAGAGCCTTTGGAACCTGTGGTGGGTGCCATTTTCCGTTTTCACTCTGCACACCACTCCGTATTTCACCAGCTACCTGTTCTACCCGGTGGGTGCCGTCCTTACGACGCAGACGATGATGCCGATAAACGGGATATTATTCGCCCCGTTCAGCGCCATAAGCTTCATGTTCGAATACAACATAATATTCCTGCTGGGATTCATACTGTCTGCGTTCTTCATGTATCTCCTTGCAAGAGAT
>JAKAPD010000024.1 GCA_021812025.1 Microcaldota archaeon
AGAAGGCGAAGTCAGACCCAAGCTTTCAACGCTTATGGACAAAATGTTCAAGAACGTCCCGAGCGGCGTGGGCAGCGTGATGAAGCTGGGCTTCACGATAAATGACCTTGACAACGTGTCGACCCAGGGTATGGAGTACGTGATAGGAAAGGGCTTCGGCATCGCAGAAGACGCAGAAAGATCGGAAGAGAGCGGCTGTATGGAGGGGGCAGATCCAAAAAGGGTAAGCGACCTTGCAAAGCAAAGGGGAGTGCAGCAGCTGGGCACCATGGGTGCGGGAAACCACTTCGCGGAGGTACAGAAAGTCGACAAGATACTAGACAAAAAAATAGCCAAAACCTATGGCCTCGAAGATGGGCAGGTAGTAATAATGCTCCATAGCGGCTCTAGGGGTTTCGGGCACCAGATCTGCAGCGATTATCTTAGGATATGCTCTGCCTGGCAGAAGGACAATGGAATAACGATGTCGGATCCCGAGCTCGTCTATGCAAAGATAGGCAGCAAAGAAGCTGACGAGTATCTCGCTGCGATGAAATGCGCGGTCAACTTCGCGTTCTGCAACCATGAGATAATGACGCACTTCATAAGGAAGAGCTTTGAAGAGACTTTCGGGAAGAGCTTCGATGCGCTCGGCATGGAGCTCCTTTATCACCTCTCGCACAACATCGCTAAGCTGGAAGAGCACATCGTGGATGGAAAAAGGGTGAAGTTATATGTGCACAGGAAGGGCGCGACCAGGGCGTTCGGGCCCGGAAGAAAAGAGGTCACGAAGCTTTATCGCGATGCAGGCCAGCCGGTATTGATTCCGGGCAGCATGGGCACCGCGAGCTACATATTGGCAGGCCGCGAGGAGAGCATGCTGGAGACTTTTGGCTCGTCGTGCCATGGTGCTGGAAGAATAATGTCAAGGCACCAGGCGTTGCGCGAGATTCCCTCCAGCAAGACCATGAGCACAATGGAAAAGAAAGCGATTGAGATAAGGGTGCGCGACAGGAAACTGGTCAGTGAAGAGGCAGAGTGGGCCTACAAAGACGTCGATTCTGTAGTAGAGAGCATAGTGGGCGCGAAGATATCGAATGCGGTGGCGAGGCTGGTCCCTCTCGGCGTCGCTAAAGGCTGACCAAACAAACAGCATCATCCTTTTTAATTGTTTTTATCGATTAATTAGTGTGGTTTGATGGTCAATGCAAAAGGCGACAGAGCACAGAGCTCCATGGAATACATGATGAGCTATGGCTGGGCTGCGATAGTTATCACCATCGTCCTTGTCTTGCTTTTCGTTTATTTTGGTTCTTCCTCTACGCTCCCGTTTGCGAACGCAGGCTGCGTTCCGACTACTGGGTATTCATGCACCACTCCTATATTGAACTCGAGCGGCTATCTTGCAATGGCGTTATCGCACAGCGGAAGCACATATGCGATAACCGGCTTTGGCTGCCAAGCCAGCGGCTCCAACACCACTCTTGAGCTTACTCCGCTGAACGGCTCTATTGTGGTTCCGGCAGGGCAAGCTGTGACTGCGCTTTTCAAGTGTCAAGTCGGTCCGATTGGATCAGTCTCATCTCCGATAGGCACTCCTTTCACAGGAAAGCTCTTCATAACTTACAATACTACGACTGCCACTAATGTAACGGACCAGATAGGACTCGTGCAGACAAAGGTTGCCACGGGATCGTCTTTGACCGGATCTGTAGCGGAATCAGGTCTCAGCATAGGCAGCGCAACTGTGCCATCGTTGGATCACTATGTTAATTTTAACGATGCCCAAAGCGCCTCGATAGCGACCTCGCAGAGTAACGAGATTATAGTGGTCGCCATTGCTGGTTATAACTCAGGCTGTTACAATTGCGTGTCTGCAACAGTTGACGGCAACACGATGACTCTCCAAAACTCAGGCACATATACTTATCCTGGCGGGATTGCACTATTTATCTATACGGCGCCGAGTCCCGGCATGCATTCCATAAGCGTCAGTTCATCGTATTACTGCTTCACATGCGGTCTGGCTGAAACTGCGATGTCATTTAAGCACGTCACTGCAACCGGAATCTCAAATATAGGAACAGCTTTTGGCAGCACCACCTCCTACAGCACTAACATAGGGGTAAGCACCGCGAATTCTATCGTAGTGTTTGGCAATAATTGGGTTTATTGCACTTACAACTCAGATAACGTCTTCTTTGGGGGAATTCCTGCTACTCCGACAAAATTGAACGGCGATTTTTACTATTCAGGTTGTTATAGTTCGCAGGATTCTGCCATAGGGTACGCGCTTGAGCCGCAGGGAACTGCTAGCCTTTCTTTCAGCAATCCGAATTATGGACTATATGATGACTATGTAGGAGTGATACTGCCACCAAGCTAAGTGATGAAATGAAAGCCCAAACAGCTGTCGAATACCTTACAACATATGGCTGGGCTGTGCTGATGATAGCCATAGTAATAGGCTTCCTATTCATATTCAGCGGATTCGGCACCACAAACAGCACAAGCAACGCCTGCTTGCCCGTTTCTGATTACTCGTGCTCGCAACCGAACCTCAATACTAGCGGGTATCTTGGCCTCGCTTGGACGCATGCCGGTACATTCACTTATACCGTAACCGGATACTCATGCTCGGCCCAGAACGGGACCACAGACACGCTCCCCGTAGTTCCGTTTGATGTGCCACCATCGCAGGCTGTCGCTGCCGTGTTCAAGTGCCCGATCCCTTCAAATACGCTCGGCACGCAGTTCAACGGCTACTTGTACATAGACTACAACATAAATGGAGGGCAGGCGCTCTCTTCGCAGTTTGCCAGCGTGCAGGTCAAGGTCAATTCGGCGGGATCCGTAGGCGAAGTGACACCTGTGAGCGGACCTTCGACAATAAGTTCGTGTGCAGGCGGCGTGACTACGACTATACCTATAGACACCAGTTACTATGACATACCTGGGGACAGCTCCGGCACATACAATACGGCAGTATCCGCATCTGACCAAGCGGTGTTGTGCGAAGGCGCAGTATACAACAACTATGCAATATCTTCCCCTTCATGGAGCATAGCCGCAAAGGACGCTGTTATTTCGCTTTCGACGTTTTTAACGGCAGTAGGCAATCAAAATTCGAACATCTGCTCCGCTTATTATAGCAACCAGGGGATCATAGGCGCGGCGGGGTTATCGACGGCTGCGAATCACAGCCTTTATGACACCGGGGTCACAACACCAACTAACTCATCAAGAACGCTCGACTTCTCAGTGCCGCAGGGTGGCTTTACGGTCATATTAGGCGCTGCTAGCAGGTACGAGGCGTCTTTGGCAGCTCCTGCTGGATGCACGGTGAAAATGGACCAGAACCAAATAGACGGCTCGGGCACGCTCTTCGTAGAGACGTGCACACTCTCGCCCGGCAATTATAACGTAACGATGAATACGCCATCCTTCTGCGGCAGCACGTGCAAAATGGCAAGCTCGATGGCCGCTTATGTCTATAGCTGCTCCGGCTCTGTTACAGCAACGACCTCCAGCTCCACAACATCGAGCACGACCACAGTGCCTGCTTACGCATTCTTAACACAGTCAAACGGCACCGCCACTAGCAATGTAACTATCAAGTATCCATCCGGTTACCCAATGCATATATGTGCAGGGGCATCTGGCAATGGGGCGATTACGGTCAGCGGCTATACTGCACAGGTAGCAGATAGCACACCCTACACTGCAGTAGGTGACCCTTTCATAGCCATGTCGACCGAGTGCAAGACTTCTGGAGCACCGGATCTGGCAGAAGCGATGATAAGCCTTAACGGGTCTCCCGCATATGTGACGCCGCTGCCGAACGCTACAGACAACGGAACGGGTTCTGCTACATTGACGTTCAGCATAAGCCAGTCGAATACGTTTACGGCTATATTGGTCGCGTGCGGGTTCTATGGCTGTCCGAGCCTTGGGTTGCCGACGGGAGTCGTAACCGGATCCACCTCTGCATACTGTACGCAGAGGCAGGATGCCACAGGAGGCGATGGATTTGAGAACGCCTACATAATAACATGCCAGAACCTGCCGGTCGATACCTATACCCTGCCAGCATCTACGTCCAGTACCCCGGATGGAATCTCCATGGCCGCGTACATATTCCCCAACTACAGCCCGACAGGATCCTGAACGTCGTATAAGCTTTATAAACCTGCTTTTCGTTAGCTAATTGGTGCGATGGCAAAGAGTCTGAAGTCAATACATGAGATACAGGAAGCAGAGGCGGAGGCGAAGAGGATAGTGGATAGCGCGGCTGCGAGCAAACAAAAAAGAATTGAAGGCGCCAGAGACAAAGCTGCGCAGATCATAGCCGAGGCGCAGGAAGAGGGCAAAAAGCTCATGGACGAGGCGCAGAAGGACGCGATGCGCGAGATTTCAGTGAAAAGGATAGCTGAGGAAAAAGAGGTCAGGAAGCTCTCGGAGAAGCTAAAAACCAAGCGCATGACCAAATCCGAAATCAAAAAAGCAGTATCGAAAGCAATGAAGTTGATAATTGGCGCTTGATATGGTATTGGGCACCGCTAAGATGCAAAAGGTAAGGATGTATTTCCTTAGCAAGCAGAAGCAATCAGTAATAAAATTCCTGCATGAGCGCGGCGTCGTAGACATAAGGAAAAGCAAGCTTTCTTTGAATGACGACACGCCATCGGAAAAGCTTACCACTATTTCTGATCTATTAACGAAAGTGAACGGCGCGATAACGATATTGAAAGCAAAGAGGCATCCGGGGGCGCCGGTGCCTGCGGAACGTGAGCAGATACTCGATATCGTAGCAAAAAGCAAGTTTATAGACGAGATTTTCAACGTTGATGGGAAAATCAGGGAGTCGGAAGAGGACATAAACGCGCTGATAAGCGCCGGCAATACGGCGAAATATTTCGAGGGGCTCGACATCGATTTCTCGAAGCTGAAAAGCGAAAGCCTAGCGTTCAAGGCATTTACCTGCTCTAGAAAGGCAAAAAACGCCATAGAACATGAGCTGCATGATAAAAAGATAAACGAGGATATCTTCGCAAAAGACTTTGACTCGCATTCGATCTTCTTTGTCGCGTACGAGAAAGGTGCGGCAATAGATGACGTGCTAGAGAAATACAAGGTAAACGAGCTCGACCTCGGGGCCAAATACCTTGAAGGGAAGCCTCTTGAAGTGATGCATTCCGCAGATAAAAGAATAGCGGAGCGCGAGAGAGGGCTTGGCGGGCTCAAGATGCGCCTTTCCGCGCTTGGGGCAAAGCACTCTGAAGAGCTGCTCGCGTTCAAGTACCTTCTAGAGATAGAGCTGCAGAGGGCCTCCGTTCCCTCTGATTTCAAGAAGACGGAAAGCTCCTTCGTGCTCGAAGGATGGGTGCCCGAAAAAGAGCTCAAAAGCTTGGAAAAAGACCTTTCAGGATATACAAACGGCAGGTTCGCAATCGAGAATATCCAAGTGGATGAGCTCGCGCCCACGCTGCTTACCAGACCCAAGTTCCTAAAATCGTTCGACTACCTTATGGACTTCTTCTCGACGCCGAGAAGCGACGAGATAGACCCGACGTGGATATTCATAATATCGTTCCCCATATTCTATGGGCTGATGGTCAGCGACGTCGGCTACGGGATCATGTCGCTGCTGCTCGCGACATGGATAGCGAGTTTCACCGACAGGAAGGGCATAGCGTACAACGCGGCAAAGCTCTGGCAGATAACTGCGATATCTGCTGTGTTCTTCGGGATAATCTCCGACCAGTATTTTGGCTTCGGACTCGGCGGCGTTTTTGCAAGCCTGAAACTGTTTGACTGGATCAACAACCTCACAAGCATATTAGTGCTCACCGTCTACTTTGGAATAGCGCAGGTTGTCTTAGGCCTGCTTTTCGGGGCGCTTAACAAGTTTAGGAGGCACGATACCAAGCATGCGATCGGGAAACTTTTTTCTATAGCAGCCATACTGACTGGATCGGTCGCGGTTGCCGGCTACTTCTTCAGCTCCGTTTCAGCTGCGGTTACGCTCTATTTTGCGTTCGCGGCAGTTGCTTCCCTCGTCTTGGCAGGAGTTCTCAGCGGCATAGAAGCCACGGAACTGACGAACTTGATAACGCATCCGCTCAGCTATACCAGAATACTGGGTTTCGGCCTTGCGAGCGTGCTGATCGCATTCCTTATCGACAGCGCGTTCACCCCAAATATAAACAGCGGCATTGCGGCATTTGTGGTGTTCTCCCTTATATTCATAACGCTGCATGTGCTAAACATGATAGTGGCGATATTCGAGGGCATAGTGCAGGGGGCGAGGCTGAACTTCGTAGAGTTCTTCTCAAAGTTCTACGAGGGCGGAGGCGTGAAATTCAAACCATTTGCTATAAAAAGAGATGCAGACAATGGTTAATCGCTAGTCGGTGGGTAAAATGGCAATAACATTGGAAGCAGCACTTGCTGCGGTTGGTGCGGGCATTGCGCTAGCCGGGGGCGCAATCGGCACGGGCGTTGCGCAGTCAGCCATAGGAAGCGCAGGCCTCGGACTTGTGGCTGAGAAGCCTGAAGAGATGGGGCGCGCTCTTTTGTTCCTTGTGATACCGGAGACTCTTCTAATCTTCGGGTTCGTGGTGGCGGTGCTGATACTAATCTATGCCGGCATAATCTAGGTGTGCTGATGACACTTGCGCAGATGCGCCAAGAGATACTTGATGATGCTGAGAAAAAGGCAGAGGAAACCGCAAAAGAGGCAGATGCCGAGCGTGAGAAGATACTTGACGATGCCCGTGCACAGAAAAAACACTATTGGAAAGGGCAAAGGCCGACGCCGAGAAATGGGCCGACCTTTTTCTCATGGAGCACAATGCCGAGATAGAGATAGACAGGCATAATGCTTTGCTTACCGCCAGGGAAGAGGCCATAATTGCCAACAGGGGCGCAGCCGCCAGGGCGATACTTTCCGAGGTATTGAAGAATTACGCGAAGGTCGTGCAAAAAGCGGCTGCGAACTTCAGATCAGTAGCAGGGGAGAAAACCGG
>JAKAPD010000025.1 GCA_021812025.1 Microcaldota archaeon
ACCAATTGGCGAAATTGAGCGATGCAATCGCCGGGCCGAGAGCCCTTGCTGGATTCATCGCTGCCCCTGTGAGCGGGCCGCCTATAAGTGCGTCCAGGAATACCGTCAGACCACTCCCGAAGCCTGCTATCTTCGGCGCTCTCGAATCTATAGCTGTGCCGAATACGGCAAACACAAGGAAGAAGGTTAGTACTCCTTCTATGAATATCGCCTGCAGCACTGAAACGCCGCTGGCGACTGCCGGTGTACCAAGTGAAACCGCGCTCGTAGCTGCGACAGGGAAGAATCCATAGAGCAACGATGCACCTATCGCCGCGCCTATCACCTGGGATACTATATAGACTAAAGCATCCTTGGGCTTGATTTTCTTTGCCAAAAAGGCACCTATCGTTACTGCGGGATTCAGGTGGCCGCCAGAAATGTTCATCGTAGCAGAGATTGCCAGGGCAAGCCCCAAACCGTTTGCTATGGCGATGACCAATAGAGAAACATCGAAGGGAAGGTTGAATGCATATGCCGCGACCACTGATCCGGCCCCAAGGAATACGAAGAACAGTGTACCGAGAATCTCAGCCAGCGCTCTTTTCGATAGTTTTTCTTCAGCCATAACAATCACAATTAATTATTATTTAAGGATAAAAATCTTTTCTTTTCAGGAAAAGGGCTCTTACGGCTTTAAAAACCTTGAGGGTTTATTTTTATGTGATTGTATGGCAGCACGAGCAAAACCGGCAGAAAAGAAGGCGAGAGGACTATCAGATTCTGAAATAGCTGCCATGAGGGAGCGCCTCAAGGAGTTGAATGACAGTAAAAATCCGGCAGATCGGGAAAGAGCCGTAGCAGAGGCGATTGCAGCAATGTCAGAACCGGATCGTACTATGGGCAAGCGTCTTCATGCCATAATAAAAACCAATGCCCCGGCTCTGCTGCCAAGGCTCTGGTACGGGATGCCGGCATATTCCGACAAAGAGGGCAACATAATCCTATTCTTCCGCGATAGGGCGAAGTTCAAAGAGAGGTATATGACGCTCGGTTTCAACAACGAGGCGAAACTAGACGAGGGCGACATGTGGCCGATCGTTTATGCCCTGACTAAGTTGGGTGCGGGAGAAGAGGCAAATGTTGCCGCGCTGGTGAAGAAAGCGGTCGGCTGATAGCCGCTCTGCTTATAAAGTTGCGCTGCCAATCGCATCCTCGGCGATAGCCATGGACATAGCGTTGTACGGCGCAGTCGTATTGTTCTCGGGCGTTGCTTATGCCACGGATTTAATCTCTGTGAAAATGGGTTGATGGGATCATGCGGATTGTACACATCGATAATAGGTTCTCGGCAAAAACCGAACATGGTGAGGCGGAGCTGCTTTACGAGGTAGACGGAAATAAGATGCGCATATACCACACTTTTGTTCCGGCTAAGGACAGGGGCAAAGAGATGGCAAAGCGTCTTATGGATGTTGCAGTCGTATTCGCGAAAAAAAAATCGTTGGATATAGACCCGCAGTGTCCGTATGCGCTCCATTATATGAAAAAATACATGGTTGACAAGCCGCCGGCTAACGCTAAAAGCCGTTAGAAGAAAAAGAAAAAGGAGAGAAGGTCAGGCCTTCTCCAATAATGCGAATCCGGAGCCTGTGTATGAGAGGACGAATCCTATTATCACATACACGAACGATACGGGATCACCGGCGGAGAGCGCGAAGAGCGCGAAGCCGCCTATCACACTTGCAAGCGACGCGTAGCTCGCCCTTACGAACACTACCGACCTGGCAACTTTCCACAGGTTGCCGAAGCTTGATAGTATAAGAGCTATCGAGCTGACCACGGCTGCAGCGTAAAACACTGGCAGCCATATGTTCGCGCTGTTCCACGTTATGTTTGCAAACGAATTGCCATTGGTAGTCGCGAAGAGTACCCAGAGATAGAAGAGGCTGCCGACAAATTCAAGGGCAAACACTCCCCAGTTTATCCTATTAACGGGCTGTTTTGGCATCTTAACACCTTAGCCTATATATCTGGAAAGCCTTAAAAGATTTAGCGTCTTGGCACTCCTTCGGTGTTAAGCAGCTGGAAGAACCTCTCGCGCAACCCATAGGCTTCCGGTATGTAATTGGACAGAGGCGCCTTGTAAAACGGGACGACGCATTCGAGATGCCATCTGAACCTCATGTTGCCCCCCAATAGCTCCGGGATCAGGACTTTGCTTTTTGTCCTGTCGGCGTATTCTATGGTCCCGTCGTGCGAGATACGTCCCGTGCAGACGCCCCTCTTCCTTGCTGTTTCTATCATGCATGCGATTACGTGGCCCACTTCCTTATTGGCATTTTGCGCCATCCTTATGTTGTCATCGGGGCTCCATATCTCAAGCATCGTTGAAAGAAGCTCGTTGACCGAACTCGCGCCGTTTAGCTTCGTTTCCACGCTCCTTCTGCCCTCTTCGAACCATGCTTTGGAATCTCTTAATTTTTCTGTCATGAGAAATCACTTTATGCTTCCATAAATAAGATTTTGCAGATTACTGCAATGTTTTTGGCGTGCGGACGCCCTTTTGGCCTTTGTACTTCCCGGAATAGGCGTTCTTCACCCTGTTCATGGTTATCGCGAATATTATATGCGCGAATCTGACACCTGGCTTGAGCGCGATCGCGTGGTGCGAGTGGTTTATCACTTCTAGGGTTATATCGCCTTCGAAGCCCGCATCTATTATCGTAGGGGGCATCGACAGCCCGTGCCTCGCCCAGCTGCTCCTGAGCTCGACAAATCCCATTAGGTTGTCGGGCATGCCAAGGAACTCCTTTGTAGTAAGAAGCACTTGGGTTTTCGCAGGCACGATAAGCTGGGATTCGTTTTTACTTAGCACGTATTCCTTCTTCAGGTGCTCCTCGTCCGCAGGGTCTAGGACAAAGTCTTCCTTTAGTTCGGGATTATGGAGCCCTATCTCATTACCTAGCCTCAGGTCAAGCCCATTCTCCCTTATGAGTTCCTGTTCGAATGGCGTTACGACAAGCCTCTTGTCCCTTATGAAGTTGTCAAGGTCAAAATCAGACAGTATCATTAGATCCAATACTATCTGTCGGTAACTTTAATAAAAGTTTCGCCGCTGCACTTTTTGGCATCAGCCAGAGTTAACGTCCTCGCGAAAGGATATGCTTTCGGCTCGCAGAGCGCTTTTGCCCTACCGGTTTTCTTTGGCTTTTCGGCTTTTGCAACTCTTTATAAAACTTGATTGCATATGGTAATCGGTGTGGCTTTGGGAACGGCGCACGTCAAGGAAAAGCACGCAAGGCCCGGCTTCCTGTCGAATTTCATACTCGGGAGCCAGGACGGCCTAGTCAACGTGCTCGGAATAATACTCGGGGTGTCGGCGGTGACTTCGAACGTGCAGCTCATACTGGTAGCAGGGCTTGCCGCTCTTGGTGCCGAGTCGATATCCATGGGCGCTGTTGCGTACACGTCTACGCTGGCAAGAAGAAAACTCTACATTAAAGAGGAGGAGCGGGAAATCAGCGAGATGAAAAACATACCTAAGATGGAAAGAAAGGAGGTGCGTAATGTGCTTGCAGGGTGGGGCTACAGGGGCAAGAAGCTTGATTCGCTCTGTGATGACATATGCTCAAACAGGAAGGCGTGGCTCGAGTTCATGATGGCTTTCGAGCTTAGGCTCCAGCCGACAGCAAAGACGGAGCCTATGAACAGCTTCACGCTGGTGTTCCTGGCAACGATAATAGGCTCCGTAATACCGCTGCTTCCGTTCTTCTTTTACCCGAACATAGGGGCAGATCAGATAATTGCCATAGTGATAAGCGCGATAACTCTTTTCGTAGTGGGCTTCTATGAGGCAAAGACCACCGTCGGCTCGCTCTGGCGCTCTGGCCTGCAGATGCTGGTCATTGGAATGGTAGCGGGGTTCGCCGGCTTCCTGATAGGCAAGCTTGTCGGTGCGGCCCCTATCTGAGCAAGAAGCTATTTATAGCTTGTTTGACATAGCCTAGCGATAACTCGAAGTATATTCGAGAGTTCCTTGTTATGAGGTGGTACGATGGCAGTGAAGGAAGACAAGCGAGTTTCAGACCTGATTATGGAGATAACGAAGAGGCTCGATGCACTCATAAGCGACACCAGCGTGCCGAAAAACGTAAGGGGAGTTCTGGGCGAGGCTAGGACCAAGCTAAATGCGCAGGGCGACTACACAGTAAGGGTTGCGGCGGCCATATACCATGTGGACGAGGTGAGCAACGACATCAACCTGCTGCCGCAGGCCAGGACCATGATATGGAACATCTTGAGCATGCTCGAGTCCATAAAGGAATAACATGGATGAGAACGGGATAAAGGAGCTTGTGAGGATACTCTCTCAATCGAAGATAATAATCTCGGGAGACGTCACTCCAGACGCGATGAAAGGAGTAGAGGTTGAAATACTGGCCGAGAAGATAATAGAGAACAGGAAAGAAAACGCGCCGCTTTGGATAATAGGACCAGATGAGATAAGGGACATAATAGAGAGCATAAGGCAAGACAAGGCACCACAGCCAGTTGAGATAGTAAGGCACGCGGATTTCAAGCCCATAGCTTCCGAAGTGGACGCGGATTACGCGGTGAACAACAGACCGAACGAGAGGGCGGAGGGCACCACCATGGACTTCGTGGCCTATTTCAACAGCAGGCTGAGGAAGGTCAGGGCAATAATCGAAAGCGGAAGGTCGTTCGGCCTCATGCAGAGCCTTGAAGGCTTGAGGAATCTTGCGAGCGGCAGGGAGGTCGGGATAGTAGGTGTAGTGACCAGCAGGATGGGCACGAAGAAGGGCAACGTGCTGCTGGTTCTGGAGGACGGCACGGGAGATGCAAAGGTCGTCATAATGAACGGCACCTCGGAACAGTCGAAAAGGCTCTTCGAGAAGGCCAACTATCTCATAAACGACGAGGTGATAGCAGTAAAGGGGAAAATTTCCGGAGAGCTGATAATAGCTAGCGAAATACTCTGGCCCGATGTGCCGATAAAAGAGGTCAAGAAATCGGAGCAGGACATCGCCATCGCGTTCATGAGCGACATACATGTTGGCAGCAAAAGATTCCTGGAAAAGAACTTCGTGCACATGATAGAATGGCTAAATGGCAATGTAGAAGGCAGGCACAAGGCGCTTGCCGGGAAAATAAAGTACATCGTAATTGCGGGCGACGTTGTCGATGGAATAGGGATTTATCCGGGGCAGGACCGGGACCTGGCAATGCTCGACATATATGACCAGTATACGGCGCTGTTCAACTTCATCGACGCGATACCTGATTATATACACGTGTTCGTACAGCCGGGCAACCACGATGCTGTGCAATTATCGGAGCCGCAGCCGCCGCTCACCACGGATCTTTTGAAGGATTTCAAGAAGGACAATGTCCATTTCCTTTCGAACCCCGGATACGTGACCCTCAACGGCATAGACGTGGCAGCATACCATGGAAGAGGCCTGGATTCCATGATAAACGTGGTGCCGGGGCTCAGCTATGCGCATCCGGAAAAGGCGATGGTGGAACTCCTCAAAAGGAGGCACTTCTGCCCCATCTATGGGAACAACGTCAGCACATCGATAGTCCCGAGCAAGGAGGACAATCTGGTAATGGAGAGGATTCCCGACATCCTGCACATGGGCCACGTTCATAAGAACGGGATTGCAAACTACCACGGCGTTGAGATAGTGAACAGCGGCACCTGGCAGTCGAGGACCGATTACCAGATAAAGCAGGGCCACATCCCGACTCCCGGGATACTGCCGATATACGAGATGAAGACAAGGAACTTTACCTCGATAGATTTTATGAGTGAGGAATGATGGAAATAGAGCAGTATTTTGAGCTCTTCTCTAAAAAATTTGACGTGGCGAACGCAGTCGCAACAGCAGCAAGGGCCAAGGGCTACGATCCCGAGACATTCGTGGAGATAAAGGCAGCTCCGGATCTGGCATCAAGGGTCGAGGGAATCATAGGCCTAGAGGGCCTTGCGGATACGATAAAGAAGAAAACGGAGAAAGACAGGTTCAAGCTGGCTTTCGAGATAGTGAGGGACATCTGCACGGATCCGAAATATGAGATGGAACCGCAGAAGCGGATAACCCTTGCCGTACGAACGGGCCTTTCCATTATCACCGAAGGTGTGCTCGTGGCACCAACAGAAGGCCTGCAGGGCGCAGAGCTGCACAAGAACGGTGACGGCACGGATTATCTCGCATTGGTTTTCGCAGGGCCGATAAGAGGGGCAGGGGGGACGAGCGCCGCAGTATCGGTCGCGCTTGCAGACCTAGCGAGAAAAATCTTTAACATAGGGGCGTACAAGCCCACGCCGACAGAAGTGGAGCGCTACATAGAGGAGATGCTTCTTTACCATACAAGGAAGGCCAGACTGCAATATCTTCCGAGCGAAGAAGACATGCGGATCCTTCTGGAGAACATTCCGGTATGCGTCGACGGGGTCCCGACAGAGGATATAGAGGTAGGCGTCCATAGGAACATGAAGAGGCTGGATGCTGCTGGAAAGGAGCAGGTGCTGCCGAACAAAATAAGAGGGGGAATCGGTCTCGTGATATGCGAAGGCATAGCGCAAAAGGCAAAAAGCGTGCTGAAGCACACGAAGAACGCTGGCCTCGACTGGAGCTTCCTGAACAATGTCATAAGGGTCGACAAGGGCGCTTCTGCAGGCCCCGCGGCGTCAAAGGAGGAGAAGAAAGAGGCAGTGTTCCTGCAGGAGCTTGTCGCCGGAAGGCCGGTGCTTGCTTATCCGAATCACTCGGGCAACTTCAGGCTAAGATACGGCAGATCGAGGCTGACCGGAATAGCGGCAAAGGGATTCAGCCCCGCTACGATGTACATACTCGATGAGTTCATAGCCACAG
>JAKAPD010000026.1 GCA_021812025.1 Microcaldota archaeon
CGATCTAGATAAGCCAGGCACTCAAGAGCATCTTCGCCGTGGCCGAGAACTACCCGAACCTTAAGGCGGATGAGACATACAAAACATTGCAGGAAGCGCTGATGGACACCGAGAACAGGATAGCCTATGTCAGGACATCATACAACGATTACGTTCTGGCTTACAACAACGCCATACAGCAGTTCCCAGGCAACATGTTTGCCGGCCCTATGCACTTTACGAGGCAGGACTTCTTCCAGGCTCCAGAGGGAGAGCGTCAGGTTGTGAAAGTGGATCTTACATCGGACCAAGCGACCCAGGCTCCTGGCCCTGCGCCTAAGCAGCCAACGCCGGCACCGAAGCCGAAGAAGTGATAGGGGTATTGCATGGCAGATCAAAGGACAAGCTTCTTTGACGAGATATCGAAGAACAACCTGAAGTCGTTCCTGCTGCTCTTCCTGTTCGGAGCCTTCTTCGTGCTCATAATATATGCACTGGTCGTGATTTTCGGGGGCGGGCTCTTTGCGATTGCGATAGGCATTGCCATTGTAGCAATTTACGCGATCATAGTTTACACCATGGGCGACAGGGCAGTCCTGGCGCTTTCTGGCGCGAAGCCCGCGGACAAGAAGCAGTATCCTGTGCTCTATGACATAGTGGATGGGCTTGCAACAGCTAACCAGATACCCGTGCCAAAGGTCTATGTGATAAACGACCAGAACCCCAATGCCTTTGCCACGGGAAGGAGCCGGAAAGCATCATCGATTGCGGTGACAACGGGCCTTCTAAACATGATGAACAGGTCTGAGTTGGAGGGCGTCATAGCGCACGAGACCTCGCACATACTGGACAGCGACATAAAGGTCATGATGATAGCGATCATCTTCGCCGGCGCCATAGGAATCATTGCTGCGATCCTGAGGAATGCGATATTCTTCGGCGGCGTTGGTGGCAATAGAAATGCGGGTGTGCTGATACTTGTGGCGCTTGCCATAGGCGTGCTCGCCCCGATACTGGCCCTGTTAATCAGGCTTGCGATATCGAGAAGGAGGGAATACATGGCAGATGCCAACGGAGCCAGGATAATAAGGGACCCGGATGCGCTGGCCAGTGCTCTCACCAAGATAATGAACTATGAGAAGAATCCCCAGAGTGCGCCGATGAAGAACGCCAACGAGATAACCGCAAACATGTACTTTGCAACTCCTTTTAAGGTGAGCAGCGCATGGAACTGGTTCTCTACGCACCCGCCAATAGAGGAGAGGATAAAAAGGCTAAAGAACATGTACTGAAAAGTGATTACATTGCCAGTTGATGAGGCATCGAAAAAGAAATATGACGCGTATTTTGTCAAAGTTTCTTCTTTGGATGACATGGGGCGCCTTGAATACGCGTATGGGAGCCCGCCGGTCCCCATGTATTGCGTGAAAAGCGGCGGCAGATACTCCATAAGGATGCCTGCCGAGAGACTCTGGGATTTCTCGCTCGTTTACTGCCTCGACGTCGACAAGCCGAAAAGGTTCTGTTGGTACACGCCAAAGGACGACCATGAAAAAGAGGCATGCGAACTTCGGGACAGGATCACGGATCCGCAGAACTTCAAGTCGCTCAACGTGCCGATAGCGGAAGTGGAATCCGAGCTTTTCAACGGGCTCACAGCCACGAACGGGGAATTCAAGACCGTTATGGTGAAGAGCGTGGAGGACCTGCTATTGATGATGTTCCTGAGCATAAGGTTCACCGGGGAAGCCCTGCCGAAAGTCTACGTCTTCCCTTACAAGGGCGCAGATTACATGGCGAACTTCTTCTTCAAGGACAGGCTAATGTATTCGAAAATGACGGAAAAGGGCAGATTCAACTTCATAAGCTATGATTATAGGGAGCAGAGGATCGGCTACCATGACTCGATCACTGACGCTCAAGCGCAGCTTGCAGCGATACACCTGGCAGAGCCGTTCCCGTTCCTCGGTGAAAACCGAAAATAAAGGCATATGGCTAAATACACAGCATTCTGAAAAATTTATGTGATATCATGGCAGCGTCATTCGATCTGGATTTCTTCCTTGTGGAAAGGCACTGGGGCATCGGAGGACTTGCGCTCGATTTCAAGGATAAGACCGGAACGGTTGTGGCAAACGCGAAAGGCGCTATAATCAAGAGCCGATATGAGCTGAAAGACGCTGCCGGCAACCATATAGGCGAAGTGAAGCACGGCGGCCTGCTTAGCCCGGTTTACAACATAATGGACGCATCTAATAGCATAGTGGGCGCCGTGAACCTTGGAACGGGGTGGACAAGCCTATTGTCCGGGATACGCGCCATAACTGTTGCCTCTTCAGACGGGACGGTTCTTGGCAACGCGCAGGGTGACTTCATGAATTATGAATACACTATAATGTCGCCGGACAACTCGAAAGTGCTAGCGAGGATCAGCAGGACAATGCCGCAGGGCATTAAGGGCTTCTTGTTGTCTGGAATAAAGATGCAGTACGGCATGCAAGTGTTCGACAAGCAGATCCCCACAATAGTGCTCATGGGGTTCGCCGTGCTGGTGGAGCACCTCGCGCAACAGGCGCAGGCGAATAGGAACAGGATGGGAACGTCTGGCGGCATGATGGGCCCTGGCTTCGGGTTCGGCAGGGGTGGCATAAAGATAGGATGACGGATTGAAAAGGCAGCGGCACCTATGTTGCCGGCGCGCCGTCGCCGGTTTTGCCCCCTCTTGACTGCTTCAGCGAATAATTCTCCAACTTCATCGCCCTGCCGTACAGGTGCATGAACCTCCTGTTCGCTTCATCGAAGTTTATCTTTGTTATGTGCTCGCTCCTCTTGTTTATTATGTTGAACGGCGGAATCTTGTAGGCGTTCTTGTCGTCAAGAAGCAAACGCTCATGCTGGGCCACCGCATCCTTGTCCTCCATCAATCTCACTTCCAGGTCTATCCCTGCGCCAGTTATCTCGTTCCTGAAGTCAGAAAGGTTGCTGTTGAAGTCACTGTCAAGCATTTCTCCGGACGTGAGAATGGTTATCTTCGTGAAGTTTGTAATGCTCTTCTCCATCGCCCTATGCAGATTCCCTAGCGCTGATGAGTTGAAGTGCTTGTCTACTATTCTCATGTGCCCATACATGTTCGGGAAGAGTTCATCCTGCAGGGTTACTAGGTTCGAGTAGGGCGTAGATGGGTCTATCGAAATCGTCCTTCTCGCCTTCGCCGTTTTTGGCGAAGGGCGCCTTATGCTGAGCTCCAGATAGGCATCCACCAGGAAACATATGGCTATCCCCGCATAGGCGAAATACACGTAATATGTATCGAAGCTTGCCGAAAAGTCTGAAAGTATGATGAAAAATAGCAGTACAAATACAAAAGTAAGGGAGGCGTGGGCTATCGTGAACCTGCTCAACGAGCCCAGGTTCCTGTCATATCTTCTTATGAACATGAGGAAAGCCGCTCCTGCGAGTCCGATTGATATTAGAAATATCACATACGCCTCGAGTATGCCCGTATGTATCGATGCCAGACTTCCCGCGTAGACTTGCAGGACGCTCGATACCGGAGCGTTGTCGGTTGAGCTCTGCACTATGCCACCAACTCCCAAGCCGTAGATTATCGATAATGTCTTTAGTATGTAAACCGAGGTTAGGACCAGCAGCAGCGATCCCACTAAAAGAATCACGAGTATTGAGAGATGCCTGCTCTTTATATCCTCTTTTGTCTCCATGCACTTACAGATTTATGCTAAGATATATTAAGCGTTTCTGCTAACGAAGCAGCGATTTTCTTCTGTTGCAAAATAGGCAAAATATAAATATTATGATAATCTGATTGGTTGCGGGGGTGATTATGCCTGGGCTGACTCGTTTTGTAGAAAGATATACTCCTGAGGAGCAGGATGTGCTGGAAGTTTTCTTTACCAATACGGACAAGAATGTAGTAGCCCCTAGAAATCTCCCGCAGGAGGTCTCTGCTGCGCTTTTCGCAAGGTATTCTAGGTCGCCACTCAGCGTAAGGAGGCTTTTCCTGAAGGAATTCCAAAAAGATCCCGACACGGGCGAAGTTGATGGGGATCTTCCAAAAGTCATGGAGGCGCTCCGGGTGCTCGACAAACACAAGATAGGGGGCAAAAAGGGCGAAGGGCTTCTTCGCGAGGGTTTTAGCAGAATACGGGGACGACTCTGTAATAGACATGGGCGGTGCGCATATGTCGTTCGAGGGGGTTGATCAAAGGGAGGCAAAGCTGATAGAAGACTCTAGGCTCGCAGGGTATATTGAAAAATCTACGAGATACGTACCTTTCACGGAAAAGGTGGAGGTAGACAGCGAAGGCCGCATAATTGGGCCGGCGAAACCGGGAGAAACCGGGCATTATCTTTACAGGGAATACCCGGAAGTGCAAGGTTCGAAACTCGGAAGCCAATACGTTGAAGTAATGGACATGCTGATCGAGACTGTAAAGGCATTCCAGGAGCCAGTTTTCAAATTGCTTGTGGAGAGGCTCCCCTTAGAGGAGCAATGCTTCACCATCACGGTAAATGGCAGGAAAGAAAAAGTGAAATACGGCGACATAGGCAAGCTTGAAGGAATAGAAGACCCGGAAAAGGAGAAGGAGCTCTGCAGGAAAGCGCATGAAAGGGCTATAAAGGCAAAGATACTCGACTTGACAAGAGGCCCATTGCCGGCTTCACTCATGACCAACATAGGAATGTACGCTTCGTTCAGGACCTACGAGCACCAGGTGCTAAAGCAGAGAGCCGAGGATTATCCTCCGATAAGGCAGATTGCGGAGGACACGATTACAGAACTTAGAAAGATATCGGAGCCATTAATTGCAAGGGCGGACAGCGAGCACGGAAGGGATATGGTGGATTACTTAAAAAGGCAAAGACAGGATCTCGCAAAACTGGCGCAAGAGGTTAAAGAAAAAAGAGGATATCCATACGACATCGAAAAGGAATATGGCAAAGAGGAGGTCAATCTGCTGACTGTGCCGAAGCATGGGGGAAGCTATGAGGTTCTCAACACGAAGAACCTGGCGGTAGCGACTCTTTATCCGCATTCTGATATGTGTTTCGAAGAACTACGCTTGCTTGTTGACACGCATATGTCAAACGACCAGGTCAACCAGATAATACGCACGGCAGTAGCCGGTTCGAATAACAGGAGGTATAAGCCGCCAAGGTCGTTTGAAAGACCGAGATTCGACTTCGAATGGGTTGGGAACTTCGGCATATTTAGGGACCTCCAGAGAAACAGGTTTACGCTGCAAGTCAGGCAGCCGCTTACGACAGCCCTCGGCTATGACATGCCGCAGGCGATAGTTGATTCCGGCATGGAAGGCAAGTTCAAAGACGCTATGGAAGCCGTGGACGCGCTCCATTATGACATGCTGCGCACATGCCCGGCTTATGCGGAAACCGTGACAACTTTCGCCCATAAGGTGAGATGGCTCGCGACAATGGACCTCCGCCAGGCGATATGGATGCTCCAGCTCAGGACCGGCATACAGGGACATCCAGATTACAGGAACCTGATGCAGAAATCCTACAAACAGCTCAGAAGGGGCTTCCCCGAAATGGTCAATGAGGAGACGATGCCGCATGTCGATCTTAACGCGCATGAATTGGAAAGGCTCGCTGCGGCGCACAGCACAGAGCAGAAGCTAGCCGCTATGGAAGAATGAAAACGGTGCACAAATGGCAGTCGAGAAAGGCTTTGTGGTCTCTATAGAAGGTGTTGATGGCTCAGGGAAGACCACGCAGGCGAAGCTTCTGAAGGAGCACTTTGGGCCGTTTGCCGTCCTCGAACCGGAGCCGACCAGGAGTGATCTTGGCAGATGGATTAGAAGGGAGCTGAAGACAAAAACAATGGACAACAGGCAACTGCAGACTCTTTTCATGGCGAACAGGGTCGAGCACTTCGAAGAGCTTAAGAAAAAGGTGGCGAGAGGCATTAGCGTAATAATGGACAGGGGAGAGATTTCTACGGCGACCTATGGCGCGCTCACCGGAGACTTCACAATCGAAGAAGTGCTTGGCACGCACAGGAGGGCAGAGATACCAAAGCCGGATCTTGTGATATTCCTGACGCTCCCTCCAAAGGTGGCGAAGATAAGAAGAGAGCAAAGGGAGGGGGGCAGGGAGCGCTTTGACGACGAAGCGCAGCAGGAAAAGCTAGCTAGGATATACGAGCAGCTCAGGGGGATGAACGAATATCCGTGGGTAGACGTGGACGCCAGCAAGAGCATAGATGGAGTCCGCAAGGAGATACTCGAAGTCCTCAAGAAAGCAGGCATGGTCAGGGGAACCGCGGCGCGGTCAGGACCGGTACCGAAAATAATGTTCATGCAGACGGACGCGCTAGTGGCGCTAGACGCATCATGTAGGATACCCTTGCAGAATGTAGTGGTCGAAAGATACATGGGCTGCGACCGTTTAAGATGGCTCAGGGTGGAAAAGCCGCCGGCGGAGCTGGTCGAAGCAGGGGAGAAGCTAGCGCGATTCGTTGAAAAGGCGAAGAAGGAAGTCGAAAGCCGATGGTTCGCGACCCATTTGGTCGATAGGGACATATTCCTGCTTCTCAACGGAGAAGCTGGAGAGCTTGGCGAATACATCGCAAAGGAGAAGCGAGACAGGAAAAGTTACCATGATGGGATATCGGCTGAGATGGTCGACTTCGTCTTCTACCTGTCCAAAGTGATCGGCGATAAGAAAGTCGATATAGGAAAGACATGGGAAACATCGATGTATAACCCGTTCAGCCAGTCGGAGGTCCTATTGCTCGGGGAGCAGAGCCCTGAGACGATATCGCAGACCATTTCGTTCATTTGCAGCAGCATCGGCGCACTCTCAAATAACCCTCGCGCAGCGGTG
>JAKAPD010000027.1 GCA_021812025.1 Microcaldota archaeon
TTCCGATCTCCTCAGCCTTGAAACCCTGGGAAAGCTGCGCGCCCCCTATATTGGAACCTAGAAAAATGTCGGGCGCATGCTTCCTTGCCACGGAATATGTGTCTGCAAGTACCTTGTCGTAAAGGCCAGCGCGCTGGCTGCCTACCACCATTCCGATGCCAAGCTCCTGCGCAGCTTCTGCCAGATTCTTGTTGATTTTCTCTGCGAGCTTTGCGCCCCCGGTCATCGCGCCTATCATCACGGGAGCAGAGAACCTGTGGCCTAGAAAAGCGGTAGAAGTGTCTATCTCTTCGAAATCCATCTCCGGCAAAGAATTGTTTATCAGATGCACGTCCTCGAAAAGCGTGCTTATTTTCCTCGCCTGCACCGGCTTGTCCAGGCATATGTTTATGTGATCCTCTTTTCTCTGCATTATGAGCTTTATCTTGTCTTCTTTGTTGGGTTCAACCAGTAAAACACCTATTCTTTCTGTTTCCCGAGCTTCTTAATTCTTGCTAGGAGCTCGCTTCTGCAAGGCTTTTGCTTAACCTCTTGAGTATATAATATCTATCCCTGGTTTCCACTTTTGCCGAATCTATTATGTGCTCCATGCTCTCTATCACCTCGTCGTATGTCTTTCTTGGCACTCCAAAAGGTATCCCGTCTTTCCCGCCTAGATTGTAGGCAAATGCTATTGGATCCCTGTAGGCCAGCTCTTTGTCGTATATCAGCGACGATACGAATGCCAATGACCTTAGTGTGGCCCTTCCCATGCCCTTCACAAGCAGCAGCTCCTCGTAGTCCTTCGGGGCTATTTCACTCGCCCTCTTTATGACGTTCTGCGCCCTGATGCTGAGGTCTATGCTCGGCACTATGTCGTGCCTGTGCGGATAGCTCCCGTGAAATATGCGTTCGTATTCCTCCAGCGCTTCCGGCCCGGATTCGCGCGCCCATTCGTTCGCGCTGGCAGTGAGATCCAGGGTCTGCACGTGCATTTCTGTATCTATAGAAGAATGCGGCTCGTTCGCCATGTCGTTCTCATCTACGAGTTCGCTGTACCATTGGTATCTTATCGCGGTTCCGCTTTCCAAATCCATAGCCTGCTGTATGACGCTCCATTTCTTGTTTCTCGAGAATATGAACGAGTGGTGGTAGATGCCAGAGTTATCATAGACCAGCGCCGAGTCGACCTTTGCCGCTAGCCTGCTGTTGCGCCTAAATCGCTCTGCCTCATTCGGAATGGATAATGAATCTGTTCCGATCACGATTTCTTCGGGGGTCTTTAAGCCAGCTTTCCCCTTTCCACCAGCAATAAAGACTTCGCCGGTATCATTGAGCGCCTCTTTAAGCGCGCCGACTGTCACTGTTGTTGTGCCGCTGCTGTGCCAATCATAGCCTATCGCGCACGACAGCGCCTGGAACCAGTTCCTGTCGCTTAGCCTCCTTAGAAACTCGCCACTGCCAAAGTCATCTATTATAACGAGGGATATGGCTCTGGCCAGCTTCACCATTCTCTGAAACAGCCATCGTGGAGCCTTCCCACTATGTAAAGGGAGCACTGTCGCGTTGTGCATATTGGCATTTCGTAATCAAGGCTTAATTAGACTCGCCCCTTGGTGCGCTTTGCAAGTAAAAGTATAGGATTAAAGCCTTTCCAGACAAGTAAATGCAATGGTAAGACAGATAAGGAAGAGATACGGGGCTCTTGAGAAGTTTGACATAAAGAGGATAACCGTAGCGATACATAAAGCCATGCTCGACGCTTTTGTCAATGACAATAGGTTCTCGAGGTCCACAAATGTGGCGGAGAAAGTCGTTTTGCGTCTCAATAAATCCGGAAGGGCCATTCCAAATGTTGAACAGGTGCAGGATACCGTAATAAGCTCGCTCAATGAGGCGGGCTATGAAGAAGTTGCACGCGAATATTCAAGATACAGGAAGGAGCACGCGAATATCAGGGCGCTGAAGGCGAAGATGGGAGTGGAATACGATGCATTGAAGCTTAGCGCGAATGCGGTCAGTGTCCTGCAAAGGCGCTATCTTGTGAAGGACCAAAACGGCAGGATCGTAGAAACGCCGGTGATGGCCTTTGAGAGAGTTGCGAAATATATAGCCGCTCCAGATAAAAAATATAGACAGGACGCCAAGAAGAGCGAAGCGATCTTTTACGAGATGCTTTCTAAGCTCCGCTTCATGCCGAATTCTCCTACTCTGATGAATGCGGGAACGGGCTCGAATCAGCTGAGCGCATGTTTCGTCCTGCCCGTAGAGGACTCCCTTGATGGGATTTTCGATTCGATACACAAGGCGATAAAGATACAGCAGACCGGGGGCGGTACGGGATTCAGCTTTTCTAGGCTGAGGCCGAACGGCGATGCGGTTAAAGCCTCGCAGGGCGTAGCCTCCGGCCCCGTCTCGTTCATAAAAGTCTTTGATGCGGCTACAGAAGCGATAAAGCAGGGCGGCAAGAGGCGGGGCGCGAACATGGGTGTGCTCGGTTGTAACCACCCTGACATAGAGGAATTTGTGAACATGAAGTCAGCGCACGGGGTTCTTGAAAATTTCAACATCTCGGTAGCAGCTACCGATGAATTCATGGATTCTGTTTACAAAAACAAGGATATAGACTTGATAAATCCGAGGAACAAGGAGCACGTCAGGAGCATTAGCGCAAGGCGGCTTTACGAGCTGATAATAAGGAACGCATGGAAGACAGGGGATCCCGGGCTGATTTTCATCGACGAGGTGAACAGGAAGAGCCCGCTCAGGAAGATCGGTTTGATCGAAGCCACCAACCCGTGCGGCGAGCAGCCGCTGCTTCCTTACGAATCGTGCAACCTCGGCTCGATAAACCTGTCGAAAATGGTCTTGAACAACGAAGTCGATTGGGAGCTTTTAGGCGATACCATAAAACATTCGGTGCATTTCCTTGACAACGTAATAGATGCGAACACCTACATATTCGAGGAGATAGCGGAAATGACGCGCGCAAACAGGAAGATAGGCCTTGGTATCATGGGCTGGGCCGACATGCTCGCGCAGCTGGGCATGATCTACGACAGCAAAGAGGCGCTGGACTTCGTGGACAAGCTCATGAGATTCTTTGAAAAGGCGGCAAAAGAGGCCGATGTGGAGCTCGCAAGAAGGCGGGGCTCGTTCCCGAACTTCGATAAGACGCCGCTTGCTAAGAAGTACGACGCGCTCAGGAACTCCACCGTAACAACGATAGCCCCCACAGGGACAATCAGTATAATAGCGAATGCGTCGAGCGGAATAGAGCCGTTCTTTGCGATAAGCTACACCAGAAACGTCATGGAGGGAACGCAGCTTATGGAGGTGAACGAGCTGTTCAAAAAATATGCGAAACGGCACGGGTTCTACAGCGAGGAACTGATGAGAAATATCGCAAAGCATGGCACGCTGGAAAAGGTGAAGGGCATTCCGCAGGGCGCGAAAGACATATTCAAGAGCGCATTCGACATAAGCCCGGAGTGGCACGTGAGGATGCAGGCGCAGTTCCAGAAATACATCGATAATGCGGTATCCAAAACGATAAACCTTCCGGCCAATGCCACTGCAAGCGACGTGAGGAAAGCTTACGACATGGCTTACAGGCTCAAGTGCAAGGGCATAACGGTGTATAGAAACGGGAGCAAGTCCGGACAAGTGCTGACAATAAGCGGAAAGGGAGTCTTCGCAGATTCTGAATATTCCGGGGGATGCCCGTACCCGTACTGCAATGCATAGGGCAATAGCTATAAGATTTTGGTTCGAATAGTAAATGGTGTTTTTCTGATAAAGAAGGGGTTTGAGGGATCAATAGACTACGTTCAAGTGATGGATGAAAACAGCAACATAGACATGAACCTGTTCCCAAAGGATGTCACCGATGCCAAGATACTCGATATGTACAAGACCATGTCCATGGCGAGGGCGCTTGATGCGAAGGCGCTCAGCCTGCAGCGGCAGGGAAGGGCAGTCACGTACGCGCCAACCCTTGGTCAGGAAGGCACCCAGATCGGCGCCGCTTTCGCGATGGGCGAGAACGATTGGTTTGTCCCGAACTTTAGGCAGCATGCGGTGTTTGTAGCAAGAGGATACCCACTTGACAAGATAATGCTCTATTGGAGGGGGTTTGAAGAAAGCCTTGCGATTCCACCGGAAAAAAAGACGCTTGCGGTAATCGTGCCAGTCGCCACTCAGCTTCCGCACGCGGTAGGCGTGGCGTACGCGCAGAAGTACAAGAACACGGGATCCAATGTGGTCACCTATGTCGGAGATGGAGGCACTTCCGAGGGCCAGTTCTACGAGTCTATGAACTTTGCAGGTGTCTACAAGCTGCCCCTTGTAATGGTGATAGAGAACAACCAGTGGGCGATATCGATGCCCAGGGGCAAGCAGAGCGCGGCTACGACGCTGGCGCAGAAAGCGATTGCTGCAGGCATACCAGGGATTCAGGTAGACGGAAACGATGTCATAGGAGTTTACAAGGTCATAAAAGATGCGCTCGCAGCGGCAAGTGACGGCCCTACGGTAGTAGAATGCATAACCTACAGGCTGAGCATGCACACAACCGCAGATGACCCTACCAAGTACAGAAATGACCAGGAGGTCGCATTCTGGAAGCAGAGGGATCCGCTCATGAGGATCAAGAACTACCTGGTGAAAAAGAGCCTCTGGAACGACAACATGGAGAATGAACTTGCAGATGCGAATCTCAAGAAGATCGATGAGGCCGTGGAAAAGTCCGAGTCCTTCAAGCCGGATCCGCAGAGCATGTTCAAGAACGTTTACAGTTACATGCCGGACGTGCTTGAAGAAGAGTTGGATGAGGCCAGCAAAGCCAACTTCTGGCAATGAGTGATATTCATGATGACTAATATGGTGGGCGCCCTGAACAACGCGCTTGACCTTTTGCTCAAGGAAAGCGAGGATGTGGTGCTGCTGGGCGAAGACATAGGGAAGGACGGCGGGGTCTTCAGGGTAACTGACGGGCTGCAAGCCAAATACGGAGAGCATCGCGTCATGGACACGCCATTGGCGGAAGCGGGCATTTTGGGTACTGCGATAGGCATGGCGTTGGCCGGGCTCAGGCCCATCCCGGAGATACAGTTTGCGGGCTTCATGTTCCTCGGCTTCGATCAATTGGTAAACCACGCTTCCAGGTACAGGAGCAGGACCCGTTCGGCTTTGCCTGTTCCGATGGTTGTCAGAACCCCGGTAAGCGGCGGCGTAAGGACTCTAGAGCACCATTCGGAAAGCCCGGAGGCTTACTATTCCCACATCGGGGGGCTTATCGTAGTAGAACCATCAAACCCATATGACGCGAAAGGCCTTCTCATAAAGGCATCGCACATGAAAGACCCTGTAGTATTCCTGGAGCCGACCAAGCTCTACAGGCTTTTCAAGCAAGAGGTTCCCGATGGCATGTACGAAGTGGAGATAGGAAAGGCGAATATGGTAAACAAAGGGGATTCGCTCACGATCGTCACATGGGGCACTATGGTGCCCGTTGTCAGGAACGTTGTGACCAAGAAGAACGTAGATGCAGATGTGATAGACCTCAGGACTATAAACCCGCTGGATGAGAAGACAATACTGGAAAGTGTGGAGAAGACAGGAAAGGTTATGATAGTGCACGAAGCGTCGCTGGGCTTCGGCCCCGGCGCCGAAATATCCGCAAGGATAGCCGAGAAAGCGATGTACGAGCTTTCTGCGCCAATACTCAGAGTTGCATCGCCGAGCTTTCCGTATCCGTTCCCCGGCTATGAAAACTTCTACGTGCCGAACGAGAAGAAGGTAGAGCAGGCGATAGAGAAACTGCTTTCGATGTGATGCCATGAAAATGATAAGATTTGTTGATGTGGGGGAAGGCATTACGGAAGGAAAGGTTGTCAAGCTGCTCGTGCCTGACGGCGACACAGTAAAGGAAGACCAGGCAGTGGTGCAGGTCGAGACCGACAAGGCCACAGTCGACGCGCCGTCGCCGGTTTCCGGAACAATAAAATTCAACGTCAAAGAGGGCACCATATTGCACGTCGGCGACACTGTCGCATGGATAGGCACACCGGAAGAGCTGAGAGGCCAAACGGGAGCTGCACCTACGCCGAAACAGCCGGCAAAAGAGGCCCAGGCGCCGTCGCCGTCGCAGATTTCCGCACAGATGAAAACCCAGGCAAAAACCCCCCCGGCGCCAGCTCCTGAAAAACCATCGTCTTTCAAAGAGATCATAGCAACCCCGGCGGTGCGGAAGCTCGCGAGGGACCTGAACGTCGACATCAACACTGTTAAAGGCACGGGCCCAGCAGGAAAGATACTCGAAAGTGACGTGCAAGCCGCTGCAGGAGGGAAAACAGCACCTGTGAAGGAAGCGCCGGGCAGGCAGGCCGCACCCACACAACCGGCTGCATCGGCGCAGCCGACTGCATCTGCATACGATGCCGCGCTGAAAAGGCTTCAGGATAGGTTCGCCGGACTGGAGGAGCGCCACAAGGACCAGATAGAGAGAGTGCCGATGACGCAGACGAGAAAGGCGATAGCAAGAGTCTCAGAGGAAACGATAACGATGCCGACCGCGGCGCATATGGACCTTATGAATTCTAATGCGCTTTGGGATTTTGTTGCAAAGGAGAAACCAAAAGCACTGAAGGAATTCAACGTCAAGCTCACATTCCTGCCGTTCATAATAAAAGCGACAGTGCAGGCGCTCAAGGACTACCCAAGATTCAACGCCAGCTACGACAGGGATAAACAGGAAATAGTCCTCAAGAAGTTCTACAACATCCGCCTTGCTGCAGAAGCCGATGACGGCCTCAAAGGGGTAGTGGTTAAGAATGCAGATAAAAAA
>JAKAPD010000028.1 GCA_021812025.1 Microcaldota archaeon
GAATCAGGTTCCTTTATGCTTTCTTGAGCCTGTTTCTCCACAGGCTGCACTTCTTCGTTCAGCTAATCCCCTTAAAACCGCAAATCACTGATTTTCTAAATGTTTATCCTTTCCAAAACTCTCTTGTAGACAGACAATAGCCTGTCCGTTGACTTCACAATAGAATACTCTTGTGCTGTTTTCGTAGTTTCTTTATACGCGTCAAGGTTATTTAAAACTTTTTGTATCTTCCTTGCGCAGTCCCTGCTGTCATTTGCTTTGAATCTTTCGCCGTTTTTCCCTTTTTTTATCACGTCCCTGAACGCCAATCTGTCGGCCGCTATGACCGGCTTTCCACACGCCATGGCCTCTTCTGCCACAATGCCCTGCGTTTCGAATGTAGACGGGGTGCAGAACGCGTCTGCGGCCACATAGTACTTCGCTATGTCCTTCTCGGGCACGAATCCGGTGAACGCCACGTTTGACAGGCCCATCCTATGCGCCATCTTCGTGTATTTATCATATGATGGACCGGTTCCGCCGAGCACGAATCTTATGTTCTCCTTTTTCAGCAGCCTGGCCGCTTTCAGCAAGGTCTCTATCTTCTTCTCCTTGCTTATCCTTCCTATGTAAAGCACTATCTTTTCATCCCTTTTCCTCTTCAGCGACTTCCTTATCTTGCTGCCGTTCGCGTCTTTGTTGAACCTCTTTAAGTCTATCCCGTTCGGCACGACATCCACGTTGTTTATCCCATTCCTTTCGAGCATGGCCTTTATCGATACGCTAGGCGCTATCACCTCGTTGCACCTGTTGTAGTAGAGCCTTGCATACCTCCATGCTCCCCTCTCGAGCAGCCTGACGGGAAAATATTCTGATACATATTCCCTTAGGACGTGCTTGTCGGTGAAAAGCGTATGGAAAGTGCTCACTATCGGCACCCTGTTCATCTTCGCATAGACCATAGCCCAAGATCCCATCAGGAAAGGGGTGTGCGTATGCACTATATCGGGGTTTATGTCCCTTACTTCAGGTATCGACATGAAAGGAGCAAGCGCTAGGCTGTATTGCGGGTATTTCCTGAACTTCATCCCCTTGACTACGTATATGTTCTTTTCCCCGTTCGCCAACTCTTTCGTCTGCTCATTCCCGGAGGCGAATATGTATACCTCGTGGCCCCTTTTCTCAAGCTCCCTCTTTGAGCCCAGTATTGAGCTGACCACCCCATCATGTGCCGGAAGGAATGTATCGGTATAGAACGCTATCTTTAATGATTCCATAAAGTATCTTCTAAGTGTGATTTACTATATTCTGACTATCTTTAATAACTAGCCCTTCCGCATATCTGTCCTTTTAAGATCAAGAGATTTATTCGCTGCTCCTTGAAGAGCTGAATGGTGTGATAACTGTGGTATTGCCATTTGCAGGCGTAACTTTGGCTTCTGATATCACTCCTATGCTATTTGTCCTTAGAGTTAGTCGTGTCCCGTTTGGCGAAACGTAAGTTCCGGGTTTCTCTGCTGCTTTCGGTCTATTGCTTGCTGGTTCTGTGGTCGCTGACATACTATAGTAGTATGATTTGAGATATTTAATTGTCTCGGAAACGTACGGTTTTTATACAGTACCTTAGGATTTTGCAACCTCCTTCGCCTGCGTTACGGACTTTTCTTTCACCACTATCGCTTCCCCACCTGCGCTCTTTATTTTCTCGATTGCCTCTTTCGAAAATCCTTTTGCCTTGATTGTCGCGGGCCTTTCGAGCGCGCCGTTGCTCAACACCTTGTACTGCGCCAATTCCAGCACTGCTTTCTGCTCCTTTGAGCCCTTAAGCATCGTGCTTATCTGGTCTAGGGTTATCTCCTTCTTGACTTTCTTCTTGAAAGGGGTGAATCCAACTTTCTTTATCATCTCGGGGGCTTTTGCGGTTATATATGTCCAGTCATGCTTCCTCAGCCTGTTTATCGCCCCTGTTCCTCCCCTTGATCCGGAGCCCCTGGCATTCTTGATGTTGCCCCTGCCCCATCTCCTTGTGCCAAAGTATTTCCTGTTCCTCTTCTGGTTCCTCACTACCATAGTCACACCATTCTTTTTATCAGGGCGTTTATCTTCTCTCCCTGGTAGCCAAGGTCACCTCCCTGATTCACATTGAGGCTTGTGCTCCTGAAGCCGTGTTTCGGCGGATGCAACCCGAATGGAAGCAGTTCCTTTATCTCGTCGAGCTTGCCCGCCATTATGTCCTTTGGATTTGCCTTTATCTTGTACCTTGCGAAGACTTTTCCCAGCATGTCTTCTGTAATTTCTCCATATGCTATGTAGTCGTTGCACATCTTTAGCATTCCAGAATACGAGTCGTTTACCTTTATAAGAGTCATGTTGTTGACCCTCTTGAGGTTCAATCTCTTTAAAGTCTCGGCGGTCTTCGCCCTGACGTTCATCGTGCCTCTAATCCTGACTGCTGCTACTAGCTTGTCGTTAAGGTTTGCATTTGCCATGAAAAAGCACTCTGAAAGATCAGACCGTAAATGCAGTATTAGATGCGACTAGAAGATATATAATCTTTGCTGTTATGCGGTTGCTTCTTAGCACTTTGCGCAGCCGGGTTCTTCCATGAGGCGCACCTCGCCGTTTGGATTGTTTGGATCAAGCAGGTGCGGGCTGTCTATATCGCCGGCTCCTCCGGGCATGATTCTGACAATCTTCGTCCCAATCGGCGAATCGTCTCTGGCGCAGAACCAGTCCCTTCCAGTTCCATCCTTATAGGGTTGATAGAATATGGTATTGGCACCTCCTACGCAATCGAACGAGTTCGTGCAGCCTCCCGGGCAGCCTATCTGGCGGTGACCTCCCTGTACAATCAGGTATTTCTCCGGTTTTAGCTCGGCTCCGTCAAATGGGCATCTTGTAAGCAATCCCATTTCCGGATTCAGTACCAGTTCAACTACATTGGAGATAGCAGAGGCATAATCCTTCCTTTTCTCCTGTGAATCTGTGGGATTATTTATTGTGGCGTATTCGTCGCTGGGAACCAGCTTTCTAGTTAAGTCTAAAAGGTCTTCTAGATGCTTTGCCAGTTGCGTTTCTCCAAGCTCTTTCGGTATGGTCCTTCTCCTGTCAATCCTGTAAGAAATCGAATATGGCGGCATTGCCTTACCCTGTTAATGCATGTTTGGGAAATATTTATGGTTTGCTGATAAGTAACCTATTCTGGTCTGGGCAGACCTCTTCTTTTCCCTAGAAATAGGCATATCGCCACTCTTAGGGCATTGCGATGGGAGACCTTTATGCCTTCCGGAAATTAGAACTTCCCGGTAAAGAAAACTGCAGATAAACTTTAAAAGCGTTCGTTAAGAATCCATAATCCCCTCAGGGCGGCAGGGATCTGGAATGTATTACAACGATTACGCCAGAATAAGGAAAATAGAGAAGGCTCTGGAAAAGCTGGCATATCTGTCGGTTTTGCTTGACGTTTTCGTGGCAGTCTCTACTTATCTGGTAATAGACGGCGGCGCGGGCTTCTCGCACTACATGCTGCTACTGAGCGGCTATCTCATACTTGCAGAAGTAGTCCTTGCATGCGGAATATTTGTCATGCTTGTGGCGCTAAAGCACCATGAGAGGGTGCTAGACGGCATAGCGAGCATCACGTTCAAGGCAAGGTATCCCGCATTGGCCAGGAGCAAAAGGAGTGTTATTTCCGCTGCGATCTCGGCACTGTTCGCAAAGAACTAGTCTTGCTTGAAAAGCGGCTTCTGTCTTGTCTCTTCTGAATAGATGTTCTTTCTCCTTTTCCTGTTCAGGAGGTCTATTACTCCATATTGGCCGTCGTATCCTGGCTTTATGCTTATCCTGTTGTCCCTTACGTTCTGGATCGCTGTTGCTATGTCTTTGCTGGATTTCCGCTCTATCTCTTCCGGAGCAGCCTCGGCAAGAATTTTATATTCGGTTCCAAATGTAGCCAGCAGCCCTCTGTAGACAGAATCGACGGCCTTTGAGTATGCATTTTTCTTCATGACGCTCCCTATGACCTCTATCAGCGGGACAAGCTTCACATATGGGATTGAGCTCTCTGGGGCGAAGCCCGGTTCCCTGTCCGCAAGGTCGTTTACTCTGTGCAAAACACCGGCGACAAGCTTCTTGCCGCACAACGGACATGCGGTTATCCTGCTGTGTTCCGGATCCACAGAAAATCCGCATTCCTTGTGGCCGTCATAGTGGTATCTGCCTTCTTCCGGGAAGTAGTTTATGGTGCTCTTGAAGACATTTTTGTCTTTCTCCTTCATGGCATTTGTAATCGAATCGAACGAGAACCTCTTCTCATCGATCTCGAACACGTTCATGCACCTGCCGACTTTCGGAAGCGAGTGCATGTCGCTGTTTGACAACAAAGAGTACTTATCCAGCGCGGAAACCCTCCAGTTCATCATCGGATCAGATGACAGGCCCATTTCGACTGCGAAAATCCTCTTTTCCTGGTCTTCGTAGCCCTCTTTTATCGAATTGAAACCGGAGAGTTTGCCTAGAACCCCGAAATAAGGAGTCCAGATGTGCGCGGGAAAGACAAATGCGTTCTTGTCCGCTCTGAACGTCTCTTCCACTATTTCCGCAGCAGTCATCTGCACGCTTGGCCTGCCATCAGAGATAAGAGTGCTGTGCCTGGACAACACATCGTTCAACGCATCAATGCTCTCTAGGCTAGGCATCATTATTACAGTATGGATCCTCTTTGATTCACCTTTTACTGAATAGACGGCTGATACCTCTCCGCTCAGCACGAACCTGACTCCAGTGCCGGAGCCCTTTACCTTGAAAAAACCTTGCTCTGCGGGTTCCAATGCAGATTTCAATTCTTTGAGCCAAGTGGGATGTGTAAAGTCACCGGTCCCGATGAGCTTGATTCCTTTCTCGCCAGCAGTCTTATCAAGGCCTTCTATCGTTATTGTGTTGCTGCAGGCCATTGCGAACCTTGAATGAATATGGAAATCCGATAATACTTGCATTCAATCACTCAGAGCTGTTTTGCCACTCCGTTTTTTGGGCATATGGCGTTGACTGGGCATTTGCTGCATATTGGTACAGTTTGGCATATCTGCTTCCCATGAGTCTTTATCACATATGCAAAATTGTGCCAATACTTTTTGTCTACGATTTTCATAAGATCCTGTTCCATGTCTTCCGGGTCCTTCTGCATGCTAAGACCGAGCCTGTATGATAGCTTTATCCCCCATGTGTCTACAGGAATCCCTTCTACTATCCCATATGCGTTGATAAGTATTGTATTTGCGGTCTTCCTGCCTATGCCGGGAAGTTCTACCAGTTCCTCCATGCTGTTTGGCACCTTGCCATTGTACTTCTCGCTGATGAGCTTCATCGCCATTATTATGTTCCTCGCCTTGTTCCCCGCGAAGCTTATCCTGCTTATGTATTTCATAAGATCCTCGACGCCCGCTTCCGCATAGTCTTTAGCAGTCTTGTATTTCGCGAAAAGTTTTGGTGTTGATGCATTTACGGCTTCGTCCCTGGTCTGCGCAGATAGTATCCCGGCTACTACGAGATCGATTGGGGTCTTGAAATTCAGATAGTACTTCGCGTCCTTGTAGTGCTCGCATAGAATTGTTGTGAGTTCTTTTGCCTTATTCGGAGAAAGAAGTTTGCCCTTAAGCATGATAATAATCCCACAACAATCTATATAGCTATTTTCACGATATAATGATATGGTGGTGGTCAAATGGAGCAGCTAATTCTTGTGACTAAGAACAAGAGGAAGATAACGGAGGCGAACAGCCTCGCAAAGGCCTTTGGAATCGAATTTGCAATGCCGGAAATCGGCGACAAGCTCGAGATACAGGCAGAAAGCCCGGTGGAGGTATCGGAATTCGGGGCAAAGAATGCATTTCCTCAGGTGAAAAGACCGCTGCTCGTAGAGGATTCGGGCCTGTTTGTAAAATCGTTGAACGGGTTTCCAGGGGTCTATTCCGCGCAGGTGCTTGCAAGGATAGGCAATAAGGGCATACTCAAGCTGATGGAGGGGATAGATGACAGGGAGGCGCATTTCGAGTGCGCGCTGAGCTTCTTCGATGGAAAAGAAATGAAGTCTTTCGTCGAAAGGGTGAACGGGAGCATCATCTTTAAGGAAAAGGGTGATACGGGCTTCGGCTTCGATCCGATATTTTCACCAAATGACTACAACGGGAAGAGCTTTGGCGAGGTCTCCATAGAGGAAAAGACAAGCCTCTCGCACAGGGGAAAGGCGTTCGTTGCGTTCTGTAAGTGGTATTCGAATGAAGAGCGCTAAAAACAAGATAGGGGTCATAATATCAAGGCTCAAGAAAAGGTATCCGGAGGAGCTTAGGACAAGGCTCCATTACAGGAATCCGTGGGAGCTTCTCGTCGCTACCATGCTCTCTGCCCAATCACAGGATGCCCAGGTAAACAGGGCAACTCCGGCTCTTTTTGGTAAGTATCCGGACATAGAGGATTACCTTGGCAAAAAACCAAGTGACCTATACCCTTATGTGAAAATGCTGGGCCTTTACAGGAACAAGTCAAAAAACATAATCAAGGCAGCGCACTATATACATGATTATTTCAAAGGCAGCGTGCCGCAACACATGGATCAGCTGGTGCAGATACCCGGAGTAGGCAGGAAAACCGCCAACGTAGTGCAGGGTAACGCCTTTGGCATAACCGAGGGCATAGCAATAGACACGCACTGCATAACGGT
>JAKAPD010000029.1 GCA_021812025.1 Microcaldota archaeon
TCAGAGGCGCGATACTCGGCTTGAACCAGTTCCCGATGGCGCTGGATTTCGGGGTAGCGGTTGCCTTCGCGATGGCCATGTGCACGATAGGCATACTTTCCTTCAGGAGAATGAAACTCTAGCTAATCGGCTGTCGAGCTTCAGGGATCTTATGAGATGCGCAACACGGGGACTTGCATAATTATCAACCATGTTTACATTGTGGGTGCAAAGTTACATGAATAGAGGTAGCGGTCCTTGTCGTTTTGAGTTAAATGGGCCCGAGGAGAATTGAACTCCTGATCTTCACGTTGTCAACGTGACGTCTTACCATTCGACTACGAGCCCCTAAAGCGTTATCCTCATTCCATCTTTTGCCATCTCGCTATTTATGAATGTTTCTTTTGCCTCTTTCACCAGTATTGCCGTATCCCTGTATCGGGCGCTCGGATGGAACAGTATGAGTTTCTTGCATTTTGCCTTCTTTGCGATCATCGCAGCCTCTTTGGCAGTGCAATGATATCTTTCCTTGGCTAATTTCTTAAGCTGGAACGAATAGGAGGTCTCATGTATCAATATGTCGGCGTCTTTTGCGGCGTTCTCTGTGCTTTTGGTAGGCCTCGTGTCCGTCGCATAGACTATTTTTCTGCCTTTTACCATGTAAGTAACCTCTTTCAGCTTGACCGTCCTGCCTTTTACTTTTATAGAACCGTTTTTCATGAGCACCGAGAACATTGTCCCTTTAATCCCAAGCTTGTGGCACTTTTCCTTTATGAACCTGGTTTTGTCGCGCTCCTTGAAGACATAACCGAACGTAGGCACCCTGTGGTTGAGCTTGAACGCGCTGACCTCGAAGTCGTCTCCTTTGTATACGATTCCGGATTTGATGCCCTCTATTATTATCGGGTAATCTAGAAGCGCCTTGTCAAAAGTCAGCAGCGAGAGTATCTTCTGCTCTTCGTGCATCGGCACAAAGATCCTGAGCTCCTTCTGGTTCTTGTTCAGCGCCATTGTTCTTACCAATCCCGCAAGACCGATTATGTGGTCCCCGTGGGTATGCGTTATGAATATCGCTTTTATCTTCGAGATGTTGACGCCGTATTTCATGGCCTGCATCTGCGCGCCTTCCCCGCAGTCGAATAGGTAGATTTCACCCTCTTTTTCTATGGCAACGCTCGGCATGCTCCGTTCCTTTGTCGGGGTCGAGCCGGAGGTTCCCAAAAATATTATCTTTAACATACCATCATATTTCAATCCTTACTTTCCTGTCCTTTAAGTCTATGTTTTGTATCTTTATTCTATCGAGGAACCCCTGGAGCTCCTCCTTTGTTATTCTTTTATTTGATTGTATTGCTTTAATCATTGTGTTTATCTCGCTTATGTTGTTAAATATTGTTTCTCCGACCCTCTTGTTGCTTTCTATCTCTGCGTCGAGGCTTTTTAGAATCCGCTCCTGTTTTGCAATGCTCGATTCGAGAACTTCTACGGCTTTCTCCTTTTCGGTCTTTTCGCTCTTCTGCTTTACTGGGTTCTCATAGTAGTATAGGTCAAGCGCCTGCTGGAACGTCTCAAATTTTTGTTGCTCGAGCCCTTTGTACTTCTCCAGCTCTTCTATTGCGTAGTCAACCGCTTTCCCTCCCAGGTCCCTGTATATTATGAACGACTCTTTCTCCGGCAGTATCGTGGGTTTTGTAAGCGAAGCCGCTGGCCCTTTGTATTCGTTGCCCGGCCTAACGCTCCTGTCTTTGAAGTCGTTAACCATATAGGCGAGGAGTATCTTCATGGCGCTGTCGGTGATTACAAGATTGCCTTTCCCGAACATCTCTATTATCATGTTGAGCCTCTCATCGCCCTTCCTCAGCGCGAAGATCACTATCCTGTCTCTATTGAACTGCCCTATTTTCTCTATCAGGAAACCTTCAATCCTTTTCCTTATGGCTAGGGCGAAGTTTGTGGCCTCTTCTTGTTTTTCCACGTATTCGGTCTTGTTTATCGCATGCGAGAGTATTATCTGCAGGTTCACTTGCGTTTTGTTCTTGCTGAGCCTTATTCTGAACTTGCCGTCCGCCACCTCGTAGAACCTATCTATGTAGAAGCCGTTTAACTCCTGCAGCTCCCTGACAAGTATCTCAAGCTCCGGAGCCGATAGGACACGCATTGTCAATGACCCTTGAGCTTCTTCTCGCCCTCTTCCTTGACAACATCGGCGAACGAACGCGCCCTCTTCTTTACCTCTTCCGGTGCATTTCCCTCGAACGTGGCGCCGATCGTCGCAATATCTGCACCTGCTGCAAGAACCTCCTTTAGCTCCTTCGGCGACGTTATACCGCCGCCGACTATGTACGGCACGTCTATCACCGACTTCACCGCGGCTATCATCTCGCTCGGCACATGCCCATAGCCTTGAAGCTTCGGGTTCGATCCCGTATCGGTGAATATGAGCCTGTAGCCCAGATACTGGCCCGTGAGCGCCAGCGCGGCGGCTATCTTAGGCTTCTCCCTAGGTATAAGATTCACGTCAGCTACCCAACCAACGGTCCCTCCGGGCGCCACTACTATGTAGCCCAACGGCAGCGGCTCTATCTTATGCGCCTTGATGAGCGGAGCCCTGAGGAGCTGCTCCTGTGTATGCCAGTGCGGGTTCCTCGAGTTCAGCAACGACATGAAATATATCGCGTCCGCGTTCTTTGTTATGTTGCCCGGGCTGAACAGGACCAACGGTACGTCTATAGCTTCCTTTATGCCCTTGGCGACGTAATCGAGAAGCTCCCCCTGGGCCCCTATGCTGCCTCCGAGGAGCACCACATCTGCTCCTCCCTCCGCCGACGCCTTTGCCGTAGCGATGGCCAGCTCTGGGGTGTCATAGTCCACCGGGTCTATGAGGCTGAAAAGCATGCCCCCCTTCTTCTGCAATGTCTCGTTTATGTACAATTCGACTTTTCCTATCTTCATAAAATCCATCTTTTTTAGTGTTTATACCTTTTTAAAAACTCGTCGACCATCTCCTTTCCCTTGTCGTCGACCTTCGCCTTCGGTGTCATTATGTCCCTTTTCAATTTCTCGTTGCTCACTATCCGCTCCGTGACCATGAGATTGTATTCGTCGTCATCAAGCCCTATCGCCTTCGCAAGTATCCTGGCAAGAGCCGGGGATACTTTCTTCTTCGGCGGCTCTACGCCCATGAATTTGGCTGCCTTTTCGAAAAGCATCCTTACCGTGTAGGGAGTGCCGTCAGACAGGTTGTAAACCTGGTTTACCGCCTTCTGACTTGCCGACGCGATGGCCATAGCGTTGACTACGTCGCTTATATGGATCATTGTAATATGGTTGTTCCCCGTGCCTATATACCTCATCTTCTGCTCCTTTATGTACCTGAAGATCTTGGCGAAGAAAGGCACCATGAACTCGACGCCATAGATCAGCGTTGTCCTGAAAATCGTGTATTGTATGTTCTTGTGGACGGAAGCGAAGGACTTGATGACCTGTTCCTGCATCAGCTTGCTTTCGCCGTATATCCTGTGGGGTCTTGTTTCCGAACTCTCGGTAAGCACTTCACCTGGGCGCTTCGTGCCATAGACCTGATCTGTTGTCGGCACTATGAACCTTATCTTCGTCCCAGAAGCATTGTTGTCGACGCAAGCCCGGAGCACGTTCTCCGTGCCTACTACGTTTACGTTAAGGTAGTCTTCGCTGGTCTTGTGCTTGTACCTGTAGACCGCCGATGCTATGTGGAACACGTTGTTCACCCCTTTGCATGCCTCTGCCAAAGCCGTTGCATCGCTCTCGTGCGACAGGCTTATATCACCGACGAAAGGTATCACACCCGGGGGCAGCTTTTTCCAGGTGTCGCTCTTGGACGGATTCTGGTGCACGAGCACGCGCACCTCGTCCCCTTGTTCTATGAGCTTTTTCGTCAGCGCCACGCCAAGTGGAGAGGTAGCTCCCGTCACCAGGTCTATCGTCTTTCTCCCTTTCCTCTCTGCTGATTTTTCCTTATCATTCATTCAGAGTACCCTTGTTTGCGGCAAGGACCTTTGCTGCTATGTCCCTCATGTGGCCGCTCGTCAGCTTGTTTATAACGTAAGGCGCCCAATCCTTCCCATACGGGGTGTATATGCTTAGATTAAGCTTCATCTTTTGAAGCTTGCTGAGCCTCCGATTGCTGCATCCTAGGGGCAGCTCAAATATTAAAGACTTCTTGTATTCCTTGCTGAAGTTCGCAATCCTTATTATGGTCTTCTCGCTCTCGTCCAGTACGGTCGTGCTGACTCCTGCCTGTAGGAGCCTCCCTATCGTAGATATGTAATTCTCGAAGATATTCTTGTGTGGGCCTTTCTCCTTTTCCTTCAGGTCCGGCAGATAAGACGTAAGCCTTACGTTGTCCTTTGCCCTGAGGTACTTCCTTATAGTGGCTCCTTCTATCGGCTCGCGGATAGGGATCTCTATGCCTAGCTTTTTATACCTCTTCCTCTGCGCCCTGTAGAGCTTGAGGTGCTCATCCAGCTTTATACCCGGCTCATGCTCTATCCACACTTTCGCGCCCTTGCCATCGGCAGCTGCAAATATGTCGTCGAGGCAGTTGTCCATTATGCCGTTGTTTAGCTTGTAGCCCAGCTGGCTCATCCTCACCGATATGTCAGAGTTCAGGTGCAATCTGATTGTCTGCTTTATGAACTGGACGTAGGTGTTTGTATTGTATCTGGCTTTTGACGGCTCATCCACATTTTCGTTCAGGAACGTCACCGTGGCTCTGAGCCCTTTGCCGTTGAGCTCCCTTATGGTGTCAAGGGCGGAGCTGAGCGTAGACCCAGAAATGTGCTTTTTTACCAATCTGAATATGAATCGTTTTATGATATTGTTGTCGTCAAGCATCGCTAATCACTAAGGCAGATATTATTGCTCTGGCAACCTATAAATATGCATTTCTAAGCTGTTTTTCCGGCTTTTTGAGCTAGGTTTCCTCAGAAGCGCGCAGCTTTACAGGGCCGGTCCTTGAGAGATTGGTGCTCATTGCTTCAGAAAGCACGCGATGCGCCTCCATCGCAGCTTTGTCCCCATTCTGGCCTTCATGCTCGGCCGCGAGCACTATTGGAGTGAGGAACCAGTTGAGAAGATAGATCCTGTTGTTGCTCGCTTTCACAACAAACGAAGCCGATTTCGCCAGCTGTGCCTTGGATTTCACAAAACCTGATGCATCATCTATTGCAGATGTGCGAACGTCTGACATCGCGCTCAGCAGACTGTTCAGCGGCTTCTGCAGCGCAGATATCCTTGAGGCGAGCTCCTTGAACTCTATTGATGGCCTATCCATCGCTACCGCATCTACATTCAGTATTTTTTCAAGCGTCTGGACATCCGTGAAGAACCCAATCGTAAGCGTTATGTATTCCGATATCTCCTTTAATTGAAGATAGAAAGACATTATGCTGCTAATCTTTTCCAATGCTTCTGTCGGTATTCTCCTGTCGGTTCTTTGCTCCAGCTTCCTTATCGCTTCGAAAGCCTTTTCAACTTCGTCGCCGTAGTCCGGAAGCAAAGCTGGGGTCTCCGCGTTTGGTTTTATCTCCCTGAGGAGCGTCAATACATCTATTATCTTCTCGTAGTTGAAGCCGAGCATGACCCTCATGTCGAACCTGGCGCTGGTGCCGGCCAGCATGGTAAGGGTGGAATCCGCTTCTTTGCGCAGATCCCGTATTTTCCTAGAGAGCACCCTGGCGTACATGCCTGCAAGTTTCCCGAATGCCTCTTTTGAAGCGGGAGCGTCAAGCATCTTGTGAATCCTCATCATAGGGAGCTTCGGCCAGCCCTTTGAGCGCGACGCCTGCTCGCTTAGCCTGCCGACCTGATATGAAACCATTGATTTAGCGACCGTCTGGTTGCCGAGCTCTTTCTCCAGCTCGCCGATTATCGCGCTTGCTTTCCCGTAAAGAAGCTTGTGTATCACCATGTCGATGTTGTAGCCGCAGGCGGCCATCATCGCAGGCAGCAGGAACCCAGAGCCCGACTGCCAGGTTCTCTCTGGATTCATTACTGCATTCACAGCATGCTTGCCCTCTTTTCCCCTTGTGAACAGAGCAGCCTTGAATACGGCACGCGTCAATGCGGTGGTGGCCGCCATATCGGCCTGCGCTGATTGATCCGCCCTGTGCTCCCTGAAACGTTCCGCAAAGTCCTGCACACGGCCAGATGCCAAAGCGATTCCCACATGCTCCCTGAATGTCTTGCCTGTCTTTCTCGTATGCCACCGGCTTTTAACAGCTGCTTCCAGACGCTCCAACTCGCTATTTACGTTTATAGTTGTGGTATAGCTTTTTGGAGTGTACTCCTGCTCGACTGCATGGGTTGTGAACACGAATTTTGGCCTAATCTTTCCGTTGCTGGCTCTTGATACTATGTCTGAGAATTCCCTTAAACCAGATTTTTCCCTGGACAACGCCCATCCCGCATTCCAGTGCTGCACATAGCCCCTCAACATGCCGGGTATGCCACTGTGTTCTTGCTCTTTTTTAGAAGTAGTGGTATGGCTGCTTGCCGTCGTTGGCTCTTTTGGCTTTTCCACCATGAGACATCAACATTAGCACTTAGCCATTCCGAATATTTATGCTTTTAGAGCCCTCGCGTTTAAGTCGTCGCGCTCGCAGCTGCCGGAGGCGCCGGCGGCGGATTTGCCGCCAGGTCTACTGTGCCGC
>JAKAPD010000001.1 GCA_021812025.1 Microcaldota archaeon
GATGGCGAAGAGGAAGGAGAACATCGCGGAAAAGCAGAAGGAGCTTATGCCCCTAATGAAGGAGAGCATGAAGACGCAGATGAAGTCGATGATAATAGTGCTTCCGGTGTTCCTTCTCATATACTACGGGGCGCTTCCGCTGCTTTTCGGCTCATATGCGGGCCAGCAGATAAACATAGTGATTCCGTTCACTTATTCCGGGCTTTTCTTCTATACTGCATTCATAATGGGCATACTAATAACGATAGGCATACTTATCAGGGACAAGCTGCAATCGAGGAAGTCGAAGCCGCTGCAACCGACAGTCGGCGGCGGGAGCGAACCATCTAAATAGCTTACTATACAGATAAATAGCACAGAAGGTGTTCTGATTGCCAAAACCAATGCATAGGTCAACCAGTATCAAGGAAGTGCAGAGGGTGACCAACAAAAGGACCGTCACCCATTACAGGCGAGCGAAAGCGTCATCGCCGCACTGCGCAATCTGCGGAAACGAGCTAAACGGCATAAGCCAGAAAGGTGGCAAGACAAGAAGGACGAACAGCAGGCTATTCGGCGGGGTCCTATGCGCAAAGTGCACAGCCGAGGTCATAAAAATAGAAAGCAGGGTAGAGAACGGGGACATGAAGCTGAGCGACATAGGCATCAAGCACAGGAACTACGTTTTGCAGCTTGTCGCGCACTAAGCTTTAAAAGGGGCTTTTCCGGAGTTTTTCGCATGAAGATATGCATATCGGGTTTAACGGGCACGGGCAAGACGACGCTCGGGGACGAGCTCGCCAAGGAGCTTGGCATAGAACACATCAAGCCGACGTACAAGAGCAAGGTGGCGAGCGATGACGAGCTTCTCAGGTTCCTAAAGAACGCGTCTAAGGCGTACATAAAGGAATTCGATGACGATATAATAAATAAATCAGACGGAAAAGACTGCATAATAACCACATGGCATTGCCCGTGGATAATAAAAGATGCAACGGTAAGGATATGGCTCGTCTGTGGTGACAAGGAAAGGATAAGGCGTGAGGCGAAGTCGAGAGGGAAGAGCATAGAATATGCCACAAAATACGTAAAGATGAAGGACAAGCTCTCGCTCGCGCAGTATAAAAAGGCGTATGGGAAAGAGTTTGATTACTCGATCATAGACCTTACGATCAACACCGAAAAGGTTTCGCGGGAGAATGTTGTCGCATTGATATCGATGTTTGCGCTTCTGAGAGAGAAGAAGAAATTCGTATAGAGTGATGAAATGTTGCTGGAAGTAGGAAGAGTGTGCATGAAGAAGTATGGGAGAGATGCAGGTAGCAGAGCGGTAATAACGGCCGTGCAGGGCAACAGGGTAATGGTCATAACAGCAGAAAGGCCAAAGGAGAGGAAGTGCAACCCGAACCACCTGGAGTTCCTTAATGAGGTAATAGACGCCAAGAACAAGGAGCTTGTCAACAAGACGCTCGGGATAAAGGAGAAGCAGCCGCGACCAGAAGCTGCGCCGAAAGCCCAGAAGAAGAAATAAAGTGATAGCATGGGCAAAACGCGTTGCAGCGACTCCAGCGATGACATGAAACAGAAAATTCTAAGCTATCTGGATGATTCCGGCTTGGTTTCCATGCGGGTCACGGAACTCATGATCGGCACGAGGCTAAACAGGAGCGACCTAACGAGGATGTTGAGAAGCCTTGAGCACCACGGTCTTTTGCGCATAAAGGAGGGCATCGGCGAAGAGATTGTGGTAATGGAACCGCAATCTGGTTCGCTGCGCGACCTTATGTGATCAATTCTCAAGGCTGGAAATGTAGTCGTTGACCTCTTTCATAATCTTTTCCTTGTTTCCGTTGCTGCTCAGGATCTCGAAGAGCCTTGCGGCGTCGATTCTGTCGTCGAATTTCTGCCCCTTTAGGTTTTCAAGGAAAGTGCGCATCCCAAGCTCCTTCACCGACGATTCCCCAATCCTGTTGCCGCGAAGTTCTTCTATGTCCTTCTCAAGATCGGGAGTGGTGAGCTTCGAATAATCTATGTCAAGGTAGCACCTTTCAGAATATCTGGCAGAAAGGGTGTGCAGCGGCATGTCCGCGGTGTTGAACCCATCGGCAACGGTCCCTTCCAAATAGAGCTTTACTATCGGCTTGTCCTTGTCGGTAGCAAGCGCCTTCTCGATCTCGGATTCGCACTTCTCTACTAGCTCCTTCGGCGCCACGGAATCGACTTTTATGTGCCTTGCTACGAATGTCCTGGAAGGTATGGTCTTGAACTCGTAGGTGGCGCTTTTCGTGTCAAACAGAATGAAGCCTTTTTTCTCCTGCTCGCCATCCTTCAGCTGCGTAAGCACCGTGCTTCCAGGGATCAGGAACTTCTTGCCGTGCACTTCGGCTTCCACTTTGCTGTGTATATGGCCATTGTAATAGAGGTCAAAGCCTTTCGGCAAATCATCATAGTGTATGAAGTCATCGCTGAAAGGGAGCAGCTCATAGACCGACTGGTGGAACATGAAGACATTGAACGAGCCGGAAACGGGTTTCGGGCCAAGCCTTTCAAGGACCTCTCTGACGCGCTCCTCCGAGATGCCACCGAGCGCGAACACGGATACGCGCTCACCCTCCTTTTCTACAGTCACAGTGGACTCGCTCGCATCGACGAGCAAGCCCGCCAGGCTGAGCAGCTCCAGCACATTCTCCTTTCCTTCGGCTGTCCTTTCATGGGTGCCAGGTATGGCTATGATGGGCACACGCGTATGAATCTTCTTTCCATCGCCGTTCCTGAAATCCACCACTTGTGCAGCCCAGTGCTTCCTTGAAAGCTCCCTGAATATGTTTATCGCCTGGGCGATAACTTCGGGCTTCGGGGCCCTCTTGTCGAATATGTCGCCAGCTATGAGTATCGCATCCGCAGCCGCGCTTGCGGCTTCTAGCGCCTCTTTTGCTTGCTTGTAAGCGTCATCGTAGAAGCGGTCATAGCCTATGTGCAAATCAGACACAAGCGCCAGCTTCATAGAAATCAGCAATACTTTTCAATCGGAATATTTATCCCTTTGTTTTTGACTCGTTCTTTTATTTCATCTTAGATAGAAACGGATACGCCAGAAGCACGAATATTAAGGCAGCAGCATAAGAAATTGCGGTCCCGTAGCCCAAACCAAATAATGGGTAGGTTATGTTGACCGAAATAGCATATACTATAATATTCGCAGACGCGGGCAGCATGGTTTTTCCGGCTGCCCGGGCAAAGTCTGCCCCTTGGGACCTCGTAAGCAGATACATCGTAGAGAACATTACTGCGGGGAAAGTAGCAAAAATCCCTCCCCACAGAGGACCAAATGCAGCTGCGATGGCAACAGTTGTCGCCACTATTCCGCCAGAAATCAGTCCGCGCGTAGAGAGCTCGGCCAGCGTGTATTCGGCATTCCTCTTCTTCATGTGCGTTATATCTAATTTCTTAACTACGACAAGCGTGAGCAGGGCAGTGATTATAACGTATATTATAACGCCTATGATTATGTTAGAATATTGAAAACCCCCGAGCGGCAGAGCTAGCAGAAACCAAGTAAGCAAAGCAACAGCAAAAGATGCTTTCCCAAATTTTTCCGCAGTTACTATAAAAACAAACAGGAAAACCGTGTCTATTGCCATTGCAAGTGGCACTATGCTTGCAGAATTGGCTGCAAATTGCGGCGCTTGTGTCAAACCTATAAAAAGTAATGATACTAGGATATTAGAGGGTAGATTACCAAATATGCCACCCATTTTCGAACCAAATCTCTCAGCGATTACGGTCACGATCGTTATCCATATCCCAGCAACTATAAAAGAAAGCAGAATCTCTTCAATAAATAACGGATTCATATTCATACCTCATAGTAAATAGTTATGCGACATTAAGAAAAGCCATATATAAAAAGAAAGCCTACAACTTTATGGCGACCATGCTTATTTCAAGCTTTGCGCCAAGCGGAAGCTCCTTCACGCATACTGTCTCTCTAGCAGGATAAGGTTTCGAGAAGTAGCTTCCATAGATTTCGTTTATTTTCCCATAAAGCGACATATCAGTAACGTAAATCGTCGCCTTGACCACATCGCTGAAATCACCCCCTGCCTCCGCAAGTATTGCTTTTAGGTTTTTCATTACTTGATGAACCTGCTCCTCCACGGTGCCGTCCAAGAGCTTTCCCTCAGGGGTTAGATAGATTTGGCCGGATGTAAAGATGGCAAGATTCCCTGCAATCACTGCCTGCGAATATGGTCCTATCGCTTTCGGTGCGTTTTGCGTCTCTACAACTTCCATCTTATCATCGATTTCTTGTTTTTTCTAGTATCCTTTCTATGAACTGGCTCACAAAGTTGTCAGAAGCATTTTTGAGGGGCCCGTATGCGCCCCCTGCTGCGGGATGCCCGCCGCCAGTGCCGCCTATGGCTTTTGCGACGTCCTGCATTATACGACCCACATGTATATTGTATTTTTTTTCAAGCGGCGGCCTGAGCCTCGCTGAGAACGAGATCTCCTTCTCGCCCATGTCGTAGAAGAGCGCGACATCTGCGCCTATCTTTATCGCATAGTCCGCGGCGATGTTCGCATGGGCGTGTGCCTCGCCATGCATGAACAGCAAGCCGTTTTTAACCTCTGCCTTGGAAGACATTATGTCCTCAATGGACTTCAGCCTCGATTCTGGCTCAGCCACATGCTGCATATTCTCAAGGAGTTCCATGTAGTCAAATCCCGCAATCTTCAAGAGCTGGCCTATCTGTATGAACGTATCCGGCGTGGCATTCCTGAATTCCGCAGAATCCGAGACAATTCCCGCAAGTAGCACTTTCGCGATGTTGGAATTGATGCCAAGCCTTGCTTTCGAAATCGCAGCATAGACTATGCTGGTCGCAGAGTTATATGTCTCATTATTGAAATAGTAGATATCCTTTTTCGCAAGTGGTTTTGGCGCATGGTGGTCTATAATCAGCATCTCGCCAGCGAAATTTTCGAGATTTTCATGGAAAGCGCCGCATTCCTCGAAACTGTTGACATCTAAGAGCACCACCTTGTCGACCAGCGGGAACCTGTTCTTAACTGATTCAGGGTCGTAGCCGAAATTCTTCATGATGCGCTTTGCGTTCGAGGTTATTATATCGGGAGTCGCAATGGTCGAATTCTTGAAGAAAGAGGAGAGCGCGATCGCGGAAGCAATAGAATCGGTGTCACCTATGGAATGGAAGGTAAAGAGCACTCGCTTGCTCTTCCATTCAAGAAGCAGCGACGCAAGCTCCTCAAGGTCTATCGCCTCCATCGAACCATTTACTTCTCTACTTTCAGCGCAGCTGTTATCTGCTCGCGCAGCGCCCTTTCCCTCTTCGAAAGCTCATCATTCTGCTTGTTTATTATGCTGAGCCTCATTTCAATAGTGTCTTGCTTTTCCTTTATGTTTTTGAGCGCAGCGTCTTTGGTGCTCTCCACTATGGCTCCCCCTACTGCAGTATAGACTTTGCCCGTGGCTTTCTCGATCTCAGCCAAAGCCTCTTTGTTCTCCTCTCTCTGCGCGCCGAACTGCTCCTTCTGCATAGCGAGAGTCTGAAGCTGCTCCTGTATCATTTGATAGTCCCTTGTGAGTTTCTCCAACTCTTCTCTTTCCATAAAATCACTAAGTAGCACAATTATACCTATTTGAAGGATTTTATTACTTTGCGTGCTCCGTCAAAATGTATAAATCCGGAAGGAAAGTGAGCAATGGCATAAACAGGAGCGCTTCAGCGGTCAGTTTCGCCAAAGATTATATCTAGGCTCCCGAAGATGGCGAACAGGTCCGCAAACTTCTCCCCCTCTGCGATTTTCGGGAGCACCGCCATGTTTATGAAGCCTGGCGCGCGCAGCGATATCCTGTAAGGCTTCTGCTTATCTGGTATCATGTATATGAGCCCCTCGCCCTTCGGCAACTCTCTTGAGACGACCACAGTATCGGGCTTGGCGGGCGAACCTATGAGCTTTATCGGCGCACCAACATCGTCGCCCTCCGGCATCATCCTAAGGCACTGCCTTATGATCCTTATGCTCTCGAATATCTCCTCATAGCGTACCCTGTACCTGTCGTAGCTGTCCCCGTTTCGCTTAACGGGCAAACTAAAGCTGATCTTATTGTAGAAGTAGTAAGGCTTCGACTTCCTTGTATCTTCTTCGACTCCGGATGCCCTTAACACCGGCCCTGTTACGCCGTAGTTTATCGCATCCTTCTTGCTAAGTACCCCTATTCCCTTTAGCCTTTCCATGAAAATCGGATTTGCATCAAGGACGTCTTCATATTCTGCAACTTTCTTCCCAAGGTAATCGCAGAGCGCATAGGCCCTATCGACAAAATCCGGCGGCAAAGCCCTTTGCAGGCCTCCGAGCCTGAAATTGAGGTAAAACATTCGCTGGCCGGCTACGTCTTCGAGCAGCTTAAGGACTTTCGCTCTTTCCCTGAAGCACCACATGAATACCGTGTACATTTGGCCGATGTCGTTGCACAGCGTACCGATCCAGAGAAGATGGTTTGCTATCCTTTGGAACTCTATTAGGGCCATGCGCGCCCATTGCGCGCGCTCCTTCACCGGCGTCCCCATCGCTTCTTCGACGGCCGCTACGTAAAGCTCATCCCAGCTCATGGCCGAGACATAGTCGAGTTTTTCCATGTACGATGGATTCTGCATGTACATTCTGGTTTCGCAGAGCTTCTCCACGCCCCTGTGCAGGAAACCTATGTGCGGCTCCACGTTCTTTATTGTGTCTCCATCGACATCCACTACCATCCTTAGCACGCCGTGCGTGCCCGGGTGTATCGGCCCCACATTTATTCTCATCATGGGCATCAGTCCACCTTATTGTAATCTTTGCCCCAGACAAAGCTCTTCCTAAGGGGTGCATCCGTGCCGTCCCATTCCTCGAGGAGCAGGCGTTTCGCATCCCGGTTGTTTATCCTTATCCCGAACATTTCCGAAAGTTCCCGCTCGTACCAGTCTGCCGCTTTGTACAGGTGCATTATGCTGTCTACGTCAGCCTCTTTTGGGTCAAGCTTGACCGTTATTATCTTCTCCTCTTTTGTACCGGTATGAAACAGAATATAGACTACCTCAAGGTAAGTGTTATAGTCCACGGCTGTTATCTTCTTAAGATAATCAAACCCCTTGCTCTTCAGCCCCTCTAATGTTTTCGCTAAGATTTCTTTCCCTACTTCCATAGTCTTTACCTGCAACTTTTTCCTGAAGCTTCATAAGCGCCTCGAAAAGGCTCTCCGGTCTCGGCGGACATCCTGCGACATAAATGTCAACCGGAAGTATCTGGTCTATTCCCTGCAATATGTTGTAGCTCTCCCACCAGGGTCCCCCGCACGTGGCGCATTCGCCAAACGATATGACATAACGGGGACTTGACATCTGTTCATAGAGCATCTTCACCCTCGGAGCCATGGATTTGGTTACCCAGCCCGCAACGAGCATCACATCGCACTGCCTAGGGGTCGCCCTGAATAGGAGATAGCCCTTTCTCTCGGCGTCTATTCTTGACGCACCGAAGTCCATGAGTTCTATGGCGCAGCACGCGAGCCCGAACTGCAGGGGCCACATTGAATTGGTCCTGCTCCAGTTCACTACCCCTTTAGAAAGCTCCTTCGTAAGGTCACTGAGCTTTGTGAAAAACACGTTCGGCGGGTTTTTTGTCCCTTTTAGCGACTGCTCAAGGAGCTTGTCCATTCGCTGCTTGGCATTCATGAACTGCTCTTCAGTGTAAGGCGCATCAGATTCTTCCATGCTTATCACTTGTCATCTTGTAACCCACAATGCCGAAAAGCATCGCGACAAAAGCAAGAGAGACGACCAAAACATTGCTTAGCGGGTCGATGCTTCTTGCAGCAACGGACCACAAAAGCAGGAATATGGCAATTATCTCGAACGGAAGGAATATCGCAAAGAACGGAAGGTACTCGTTAATCACATCCCTGTGCGAACCTATTGTAAATTCGGCGCTTTCATATGGTGCATCTTTTGCTGGATTTCCCGGTTTGTCTTTTCTGAGCATTTTCGAAGCCAAAAGGAGCGATACCGGAACGAATACTGCGAACGCGATAAAGAAAATAAGAGCCAGATAATCGTACAGCATCAACCCACAGTTATAGATATGATGGCAAGTTTATATTCGTGTCGGTGTTCAAAGGACAACTATCGTCTTCGTCTTCACTATGCCCTCAACACCGTCTATTTTGTTCAGGAGCATCTGCTTCAGGTGCTCTGTGTCCCTCGCGACGATTTTTATCAGAATGTCGGCCTCTCCGGTTATTATATGTCCCTCTTTCACATAAGGTATGGAGAGAAGCTCCTTTAGTATCCTATCTTGGCTTCTTTTCGAGCTTTTGAGGAGGTTTATATCTATGTTGACGAGTATATAAGCCGTGATCGACATCCCGGCCTTTCTCCAGTCTATGTCGCCCTTATAACCTCTGACAACGCCTTCGTTCTCCAGTTTCTTGAGCCTTGCGTGTATGGTGGAAAGCGGCTCGTTTAGCTTCCTTGCGAGCGTAGTCGCCCTTATCATCCCGGAATCTATTCTCTCGACAAGCCTCTCATCAAGTTCATCCATATATGAATATTTTCCAGCGTTATATTTATATACTTCTGCAAATTATGCAAATTATCCTGAAAAATCGGATGAAACTATATATATGAGAAAAGCCATATCTAAACCGTGATTAGATGCCAGCTACAGGGAAAGAGCAACTCAGGGCAAGGCTGCAGGCGGTGGCTCTGGTAAGAAGGAGCGCAGTGGAGTTTTTCCAGGACGAAGGATTCCTAGAATTGAATCCGGTAATGCTGGGCATGAGCACGGACCCATTGGGTCCGGATCCAGGTTCTTCAGTGGTAAAGACTGCTGAAATCCCATATCAGGGGCAGGATCTATATCTGATGAACTCTATGATATTGCACAAGCAGGTCGCGATAACTAGGCTCGGCACCCCAATATTCATAATGTCCCCGAACGTCAGGCTCGAAAGACCTGAAAGGCAAGCTTCCGGCAGGCACCTCTTCGAGTTCACGCAAGTCGATTTCGAGATTCCAAAAGGCAAGACGCAAGACGTGAAGGACGTTATGCATGGGTATTTTGGCCACCTTCAAAAGGCCACGGATGAACACCCCGAGCTTTTCACCCTATTGGGCATCGAGCCGCCTAAATTCAACACTCCATTCCCTGCACACAAGACCCATGACTTGGAGCAAACGTACGCCGCTCAGTGGTCAGAAACAGAACTAATGGCATCAAGGGCTAGCCCGCAGCCTTTCTGGGCAGAATGCCACAAGAGGGAATTCTACGACAAGGAAGATACAGAGCACCCAGGACATTATCTTAACTATGATCTGATTTACGATGGTGGCTTTGGAGAAGGGCTTTCAGGAGCAGAGCGCGAATCCGAGCCATCAAGGATAAAGCAGAGAGTCAGCAAAGACGCGCTCAAGAAGAAGGCATTCGCGGCGTATCTTAGGCTTGCAGAAGAGGGGTTCACGCCTTCAGCGGGCGCCGGATTCGGGGTAGAGAGGCTCGCAAGGCGCATAACACAAGCTCCGCACGTAAGGGACGTCCAGCTCTTTCCAAGAGTCCCAGGTGAAACTGTTGAAATTTGAGTCCAGAATGGGTGATGGGAAACGCATAGGGGCTTCGTGCCCCTATGCACTGTTTATTTCTTGAGCCTTTTTGTCCAAACGACTAGCGCGTCAAGGAGCTCCTTTATTTTCTTTTTTGTATGTTCATCGGTCAGCATCCCATTCTCATCTATCTTTTCATTTGCGAACGTGACTATCACCTCTGGCTTATTCAAGGGGTGCATATTAAGAAAAACGAAAGTCTGCCTTAGGTGGTACTGCGCCCTGGCTCCGCCGATCATACCGCCAGAGGCGCTCATCACCGCCACCGGTTTATCATCCCATGAATTATCTGGATAGGGTCTCGAAGCCCAGTCTATCGCATTCTTCAGCGGCCCCGGGATTGAATAGTTGTATTCAGGAGTAGCAAAAAGGATCGCATCAGACTCTTTTATCTGCTTCTTGAACTTTATTACGGGCTCCGGGAGCCCGTTTTCGAGATCCTGGTTGAAAATCGGAATCTGCGATATGTCAGCCACTTCCAATATGGCTCCTTTAGGCACGAGTTCCAAAGCAGAATTCATAAGCGATTTGTTGTATGAGCCTTCCCTGAGGCTGCCCACTATCCCAAGAATCTTTATTTTATCCATATTTAGTTTTCGCAGCAAAAGGTTTTGAATACTTGTTTAATTCCCAGATACACATCAATCAAGATTTGTGCTACTGGAATACCCAAGCTGCGCGACTCGCACATCACGGCATTCTGTCTTTCCGGCCGCAGCAAATAAGAGGCAGTTCCCTACTCACAGATACTTTATCAAATCGATATCGCAATCCTTATAGCCAAGTTTTCTGTAGAACCCGTGGGCTTGTTTGTTCGGTACGAAGACCGTTATGAAAATGCGCTTGCAATTCTTTTTCTTGAGATGTTTCTCCGCGACTTCCATCAATTGTAGGCCTATGCCTTTCCCCCTATGGCTTTTCTCCAGATACAATTCCGTAATCCTGCCGCTCTTTACCCGCTTGATTCCCGGATCTTTATATTTCGGCAGAATTATTGTGACAATAAGCCCGACAATCCTGCCGTCCGAAATGGCGACGTGCAGCGTTCCGCTCCTCTTCGAAATGCTTTTCAAGGTCATTTTGAGATATTTCATCCCGTAGCCGGGGCCTCTTCTTACTATGTCGACATTGTCAAGCGATTTCAGGTAATCCTGAAAGTTATCAAACAGCTTGGATACTTCTTTTGCGTCGGACTTTTCATACGGCCTGATGTTTTCCATGATAAGATAAGGCAAGCCCTGTTTTTATTGTTTTTGCACTCATTTAGAATCTTTTCAAGAATAGGGTGCTATCTCGCTTTTCAAACCCGTGCTTCAGATAGAGTCCATGCGCTATTTTCCTGAAATTGGCGGAGCTAAGGGACATGGCCTTGCACGACCTGGACTTGGCGAATTTGATCGATTCTTCGAGAAGCTTCTTGCCGACCCCTTTTCCCCTATACTTTTCATGCACGACAAGCTCGCCGAGCTGCGAAGAGTAGCCTTGCCTGCGCAGGCTATTGGCTATCTGTATCTCTGCAAAACCTGCAATGTCGCCATCCACTTTCGCTATCAAAAATTTCTGGTTCCTGTTCTTCAGGCTCCTGATAAACACCTTCTTTATCTTTTGTTCATTAAAGCGGTCGTTCGGCCAGAGCTGCTTCACCAGCAAAAGGATGTCCGGAAAGTCCCTTTCTGCTGCAGTCATTATTTCAACAACCGTTTTAGAAGCTACCATCGGAGTCACCGCATGTTGTAGAACAAGTTTTCAAGAACGGCCATGCTGTCATTTGGCGCTACGACCACTTTCTTCGTCTGCCCGCATTTCATGCATTTGTAAGAAATCGAGACGCTGTCCCTTTCCATAAGCCTTTCGACCGGCTGCATCTCGCCCCTGCATTTTGATGCCCTATCCCCGGGCTCCACATCGACATGTTTGCTGTAAAGGCACTTTGGGCAATGGTCAGTAAAGCCATTTCCGAATACGTGCTCGCCGCAGTGTCCGCATTTGAAATCTTCCCTTGTACGCGTAAATCTTCCAACCATGCGCTCAGCTTAATATATTATCTCTAGAAATCTATATGGCAATATAATATAAAGTCCTATTTATGCCGTTTTTCGTGTACTCTCTGGAAGACGTCGTATCGACAGGCGCAGCGGAGCTGCTCAAAGGGCTAGCGGACTTCCGGGAGGAAAAGCCGATAAACGGACTAAGATGCTTCGGATACAGGAACATGAAGCTCGTAGAAATCCCTGGCATACACGTCAATGCGGATTTTCTCGATGAACTGGGCGCAGACTACATAATATTCCTGAGTAGGCACAGCAGCGCAAAAGGGGTTATCTCTTTTACGGTGCATCCAGAGGGCAACTGGGACCGCTCCGCTGAGATTGGGGGCAAACCAAAGCAGCTCGCGACCGCCGCCCCGGTAGAGATGCTAAAAGTGCTGAAAAAGATGTCGGAGCTAAACAAGACGGAACATGCCGTTACATATGAAGCCACGCACCATGGGCCTTTTCTCAAGACCCCCTCGCTTTACGCGGAGCTAGGAGGCAGCGAGGCGACATGGTACAATACCGCGCTATTGCAGATTCTTGCCAAATCCGTACTCGAGTCGGTCGATGCCGATGTGCCATACGACAAGATAGCGATAGGTATAGGTGGCCTACATTACGAAGACAGGTTCGCAAGGCTAGCCCTCTCTGGCAAATACGCGTTCTCGCACATGATGGCGAGGCACTCGGTCGCAGAGCTCGACATGCTTGACCAGGCAATTAACAGGTCGAACAGGAAAGCGGAAATAGCGGTCATAGAGTGGAAGAGCATAACAGCGGAAGAGCGGAACAAGGCCGTGGAAAAACTGAACGAGCTCGGCCTCGATTACGTCAAGATTTGAGTGATGGCATCAAGAGCGTATACGAAATCTTCCTGAAAAAATTCAAGAATTACACGAAGATACAGGAGCGTGCGCTGCCGATAATAGAGAAGGGGCACAACTGCGTCATAATTGCGCCGACCGGCGCAGGCAAGACGGAAGCGGCTATGCTTCCCGTAATTGATATGATAGCAAAACAGGAGGGCCAATCCGGCATAATCGCGCTCTACATAACGCCGCTTAAGGCGCTAAACAGGGACACGATAAAGAGGCTGGAGCAGTTCTGCGCAGAAGTAGGCGTCTCGATAAGCGTGAGGCACGGCGACACTTCCATTGAGGAAAGAGCTCGGCAGTCAAGAAGGGCGCCGATGATCCTGATAACCACTCCTGAGACCTTCCAGAGCATACTGCCGACCAAGGGACTGAGGCCCGCGCTGAAAAACGTGAAGGCTGTTGTAGTGGATGAGATCCACGAATTGTACTACAACAAGAGGGGCGCTCAACTTTCCATAGGCTTAGAAAGGTTGGAGGAGATAGCTCCGAACTTCCAAAGGATAGGAATAAGCGCAACTATAGGCGATACAGAAATGGTAAAGCGGTTCCTGTGCGGCAAGCGAGAGTGCAAAGAGGCTTCGGTCGACGAGAACAAGAGGATGATGCTTAGCGTAGAAGTGCCAAAAGAGCCTGACAAGAGGCTCTCGGAGATGGCCGAGAAGTTCGGCCTTGACCAGGAGGCTTTGGCAAGACTGAATGCAATAGCATTTCACATAAAAGAGTCGAAGTCGACTCTAATCTTTGCGAACACCCGCCAAGTCGTAGAGGCATTGGGGAGCCGGCTTCTTTACATCAATTCAATAGAGAATTTTGGGGGCATAGGCGTCCATCACAGCTCAATTTCAACAGAGGAGCGGGTGAAAATGGAGGACTCTTTCAAGACCGGTACGCTGAAAAGCCTGATCGCAACCAGTTCTCTGGAACTCGGGATAGACGTAGGGAATGTCGACCTTGTGGTGCAATATGGATCTCCAAGGCAGGCGCTCAGGCTGGTGCAAAGGGTTGGAAGGAGCGGCCATACTGAGAAAGGGGTCGCAAAAGGCATCATAATCGCTGCGAATATGGTAGAGGCGATAGAATCCGTCGCAGTATGCAGCAACGTAAACTCGGGGAAGCTCGAGAAGTTTAATATGCAATCCGGTGCGCTCGACGTCTTGGCGAATCAGATATGCGGGATAGCGCTCGATAAGTGGAACACTAACATAGATGAAATATACACGATTGTAAAAAGGTCTTATCTCTACAAGGACCTCGAACCGAAAAAGCTCACCGAAATGCTAAACTTTATGGCAGAGCACAGCATGATAGGCTTTGATGACTTCGCCGTGCTGTCAGGGCCTACTACCAGAATGTACTATTACTCGCATCTGAGCGTTATTCCCGATGTAAGGAGGTTCAAAGTCAAGAACATAATCGGCAACAAGATAATATCCAGCCTGGATGAGGGATTCGTAGTTACTTCTCTCGAAGAGAACGCAGTCTTCATAACAAAAGGGCTCCCATGGAAAGTTGTGAGCATAGATGAGGACACTGTAAGCGTAGAGCCGTCAACAGATCTTGAAGCGGCAGTACCTGATTGGAGCGGCGAGAGCATGCCGGTCAGCTACGACGTATCAAAGGAAGTGTTCGAGCTGCTGAATAATGAGCAGAAGATGGCATCTTTGGGTTATCTGGGCAAGGAATACCTGCAAGGGATAAGAGAAGCCCTAGAGAAGCAGAGGGGATTCTTCATGCCCTCAGCAAAAAAAACGATAATCGAGCAGGGCGAAGACTACAAGATAGTATATACCGGCCTCGGGACATTGGCAGGCGAGGGATTTGCAAGGCTTCTTGCGCATAGCATAATGCAAAGGACCGGAAAAGCCGTCAACATGAGGTCCTCCCCATACATGATATTCCTGGAGCTTCCAAGAAAACTGGATCTTTCACACCAGATAAAGCTGGTTTCGCAAGGAAATCTGGAATTACACCTAAAAGAGGCGCTGAAGGACAGTGAACTCTTCAGGTACAAGCTAATAACAGTCGCAAAACTTTTTGGGATAGTGGAGAGGGGCGCAGCTTTGTCGAAGCATTTGGCGAAGAAGCTGCAGGCGACGCTCACGGGAACTCCTGTTTATGAAGAGACAATGAGGGAACTGATGCACAACTACTTTGACGTGAACACTCTAAGAAAGTTCCTCGGGGAAATATCCTCTAACAAAGTAAAAGTGGAGATAATAGACGCAGTTTCGCTGACTCCTCTATCAAAGTTGATTCTTGAATCTGCGTATAGGACGAAGGAGCTCATAATGCCGCTAATACCCAGCGCGGAAGTGATAAACTCGTTCTCAAGCCACCTGCTTTCGAAGAGCATGAAGATGATATGCACCTATTGCGGATTCAACTTCACAAGAAGACTATCAGAACTCAAAGACGCAAAAGTGAACTGCCCGAGCTGCAACAGCCCGCTGATAGCTCCGTATAGGGACGAATATGTTGAGATTGTGAAAAAGAGGAAAGAGGGCAAAAAGCTCACAAGGAGCGAGCAGGAAACACTGAAGGAAATGCTGCGCCAGGCAAGCCTCTTCGATTCCTATGGCGGAAAAGCCGCAATTGCATTATCCACTTATGGAGTTGGCCCGAGAAATGCCGCAAGAGTGTTAATGATGCTAAGACCAGATGAAAAGCTCTTTTATTTGGATCTAATAGAGGCACAGAAGAATTTCATAAAGAACAAGAAGTATTGGGCGCATTAGTTGAAACCCAAAAAATCAAGATAAAAGAGACAAATATTCAGGTAATGTACAAGAAAAAAGGCAAAGGCCCATAAGAACAAAAGGTCAAAGGAGTTCTATGCAATTATCCCGAAGCACGTCGGCTTGAAGAAAAAGCCACGAGGATAGCTTTCGGAATAAACGATGGGCAGCTTCTGGAAGGACTATTGAGCATCTGCATATACATGTGATTCTTAGATAGTTTGGCGATATGCCAGGTCCGAGTGAGGGCATAAGGAACATGTTTCTCGTAAAGATGGCACGGTACAAAACCTAAAGTCACGTCTAAATACCTATTTTTCCAGAATCATACCGTGCGAATCGGAATAGTAAGCTCTATGCAGCATGTCGACAAAATGGTAGAGGTATACGACATGCTCAAGGCGATGGGCCACGAGCCGTTCATGACAGAGCGGAACGAGCCGATGCGAGGCAAGAGCGCGGGAGAGATAGAGAAGATTAAGCTGCACCAGAAGTACGAATTCGATGCGATAATGGCTTTCTGGAAGAAGATGCAGGGGGCAGACGCGGTACTTGTCCTGAATCTTGACAAGAATGGGATAAAGAACTACATAGGCGGCAACACCCTTATGGAAATAGGCTTCGCCCACGTGCTTGGCCAGAAGATATTCCTTTGGAATCCGATTCCCGAGACACTACACTACAAGAGCGAAATAGAGGCTTGCAGACCAACTGTCATAGATGGCGACCTCTCAAAAATAAAATAGAAAAACCTGCAAGACAGGAGGACAAAGGGTTTACTTGCCCCCGATCTTGAACATCTTCGTCCCGCAGACTGGGCAAGTGCCTGTCATTGCCTTCTTGCCGTTCTTCATCGTGACCTCCTTCGCATCCTTCATCTGCCTCTTCTCCTTGCATTTTACACAATACGCTTCTACCATAAAACCGCCAGTTATTTATCAGATAGGAACTATTAATAACCCTGCTTATCAACAGCAATTAGGTCGATAGAGTGGATTTGCGCGCCATAGAATACAGACAACTTCTCCAGATTGTCACCATGTTCATGATAGTGCAGTTCTTCGGCCTGCTGCTTGCTACGCAGCTTTACAGCGGCCAGACGTTCCAGCAGCTCACGAGCACGCAAGTAGTATCCTCGTCAACGAGTGCGCTCTTCTACATAGCGTATGTTGTGATTCTCGCGGCAGTGCTGCTCCTTGTATTCAGGATATACAAGGGCGCAATGCTGTTTATCCTGCTGGAGGGCGCCGTGGTCTTCATCACGTCGTTCTTCGTTTTCCTGATAGTTTTCGAAGTGCTTCTACCATACTCATTTTTTGCCTATGGGGCGCAGGTCCCGATGGCGCTGCCCCTGGCAATAATATGCTCGGCCTTTCTCATAGCGGCTAAGAACAAGTGGCAGAGGCTCAGGAATACCGCAGCGATAATAGCCAGCGTCGGCGTTGGCGTGGTGCTGGGTTCCACATTCAGCTTCCTGGCTGCATTCGTGTTCATGTTGATACTGGCTGTCTACGACTTCATAGCGGTGTTCATAACTAAGCATATGGTGACAATGGCGAGGGCAATGTCGGAGAGGAACCTAGCGTTCCTGGTGGGCGTCCACGAGATCGAAGCGGTGCCGGAAAGCGCGCTTAACAAGAAGGAGAGGTCAGAGTACTTAAGGGAGAAGCCTGTCCTTGTGAAAAAAGGAGGTCCAATCATCAAGGAGATGATAAAGAGAAAACTGGTCCCGGTTCCTGCAAGGGTTGAGCTCGGGACTGGTGACCTTGCGATACCTCTGATGCTTGCCGTGTCAGCTTATACTGTGTACCTAAGCCTCCTGCTAAGCTTATCGATAATAATCGGCGCGATATTCGGACTTATTTTCACGATGTGGCTTCTCAGGAAATACAGGATAGTGCTGCCAGCGATTCCGCCGATACTTTTCGGCATACTAATCGCAATGGCCATCTACTTCCTGGTGGGCTCCATCTAGCGGCTATTCAAAAATCGAAAGCGAAACAATACATACCGCTTAAATACCTTTCAATTGCAAAGGATATTCGATTGGATGCTTTCTGCTAAGGCGAGCACTATTTTCCTTGCCATCGTGCTTATCGCCAGTTTTTCTAGCGCCGCGGTGATCGGCACTTCATCGATACAAGCGCCAGCGGTTCTGTCGCCAGAGAACATAGGTTCGCTCACGCAGATAACCTTAACGGTAACGAACGGCACGGGAGAGGTGGTCATAAGAGGGCCGGAGATTGTCGGCAATTCCACATCCCAGTCCGCCCTTTCCGCCGCCGTTTACGCATCGCAGTATTTGGGGCTGCAGTTCAAAAGGTATAATTTCACATACGATATAGCAAATAATCATACCAATGTTTCTGGACCCAGCGCCGGCGCGGCAATGACGATACTTGCGATATCCGCCCTGTCGCACCAGCCGTTGAAAAAGGGCTTTACAATGACCGGCACAATATCCGGCAATGGGAGCATCGGTCCGATAGGCGGCTTGTTCGACAAGGCTGGCGCTGCAGCCTCTGGCGGCCTCGGTTTCATACTGGCACCGGCTGTTCCAAGAGCAAGCATAGAAGACGAAATCTACCTAATAGCGCAGGACTTCTACAGCATACCTGTGGTTCCTGTTGCAAATATAACACAGGCTGTGGGCTTTGCCATGCAGAACAAAAGCATAGCTGGCAACCAGACTGTATTCAATCTATATTCAAAGTACAACATCACCGAACTAAAGCAGGCAAACATAACGTGCAGCAATTCATGTAATTACACGCCGTTCATATCGCTTCTTAATTCCACGTTCAACATCACGAGCGCACAGGTAGATTCGATCGCCGGCATTAGCCGCTTCGATGCAGCTCACGGCCAGATGATGTCCGCATTGCAGCAAGCCGTCGGCACAGCTAACAAAGGCTATCTCTACGCTGCAGCCGACATGGCATTCCTCGATTATGTGAACGCATACGTGTTCGCAAACGTGCAGACAAATCAAACGCAAATGCAGACAATCCTAAACGGCACTAACAAGACCTGCTCGGCAGCACCGCCGCAGCTCACTTCTTTCAATTACGAGTACGCAATCAGCGGCGAACTGAGGCAAACATGGGCGAAGACGCTGCTCAACTCGACAATATCGGAATTCGAATCCGCTGGCAACGAGACGACTACCGATGACATACTCCTTGCAGCGCACGACGCCGCGCAGGCAAATGGATGGTGTGCCGCCGCAGATTCTCTTTATGCGGCTCAGTATCCGAAAGGCGCGGCCGTATCTGTTGTAGGTATAAAGTCTTCTGCGAGCAGCGCCATACAAAGAGCCTCGGTATTCGGTTCCAGTCTATATCTTGATTCTGCGATAAGCGCATACGGAAGCCATAACTATGCAGTAGCCCTGATAAGCGCAGACTACCAGAACGCGCTCGGCAATGCAGACAACGAATTCAACCTGACAACCCAGCAACTTGATAACAGGACAATCAGCATGCTGAGAGAGCCGTTCTTCGGCGCATGGCCTTCGCAGTTCGCGAACGAAGCGCAATTCTATCTTCAGCAGTCGGACATAGCCGCGAATAACTCCTCTAGGCACGACTACGCATTCCAGGCATATTCGTCCGCGGCGCTTGCGACAGCGCTCAGCAATGACACCAGATTGATCTACAATAGCTTGTCCAGCACCGGCCCTACGACCACTGTGCCTACTGAAGTGCAGTCCCAGCGGCAGGCGAATGTCTCCCTTAACAACTTATATATATTTATTGGAGCAATACTAATCGTACTTGTCGCGATACTGCTGATAGTATTCCTTATCGTAGCGGCACTCCACAAGTCAAGGCAGAGGAAAGCACAGAGAACCAGAGGTATCAGAAGGAAAAGATGACTTTTTAGTGGTAATAGCATGTCAGAAACACTTCCAGGAAAAGTTTGCGTATCTTGCGGCAGGCTCAGCCACGAGTACACGGAATTCAAGTGCCCGAAGTGCGGGAACCAGAAGATAATAAGGTGCAAGCACTGCAGGGAGATAACCAACGCATACAGATGCACAGAATGCGGTTTCGAAGGTCCATAGATGTCAAAAGTAGCGGTTATTTTCAAGGTTTATCCAAAGGACGGCGAGTTCGACAAGGCGATGGAGGGCCTCAAGAAGATGAAGTCCAATGGCATGCAAACCGAAGAAATAGGCTTTGGAATAAAGCTAATCAAGATAATGTTCGTCTATGAGGACACAGAGACCAGTTCTTCGAAGATAGAGGAAGACGTAAGGAAATGCGATGGCGTAGGCGAAGTAGAAGTGGCGGAAGAGACGCTAGTGTAATGATTTAAGCAATCTTTTCCGTATCAGCTCCCTATTTCTATCGCACCAAAGCGCGCCTTTTGCCATCTGGACAATATACTCTGTACCATCCTTCACGCCCTGCTTCGGATAATGCGGCTTTTTTATCAGGCTGAAACTGTAATCAAAGTCCTCTATATAGTTTGCGACGAGCACATCGGGAATCTCTGCAATCTCGCCTCTGCCAAGCTTTCTGAATTTAGAATACTCTTTCAAGAAGATAACAGTCTTGTTTAGGTCCAATGCCCATGGCATATTGCCATTTTTGCAGTATCTGAAAATCGGCACAATGAGGTCCCTGATAAATGGTTTCTCGTAATAAACGTGCTCGAAATCCAGAATAGCGGAAATCTTGTCTTCTTTCCACAGGACGTTATCGGAATCGATATCACCATGTATAGGATAGAAATCGAGCGAAAGGTACCGCTCTTTGTCTAGTCTTTTATAGAGCGGAAGCAGCCGCGCCGCCCATTTCAAATAAATAACTTCAAACGGCCTTTTTCCCTTTCTTTTACTCCTTCGCCGTACGTCTGCTTTTATGCTGTTTCCCACTGCTTTTATCCTGAAGGGGTCGCTGTCATCGCGTTTTCCATGCAGTTTAAGTCTGAGGAGGAGCTTGTGATATGTGCCGAGCACGCGTGCATATTCCAAAACCTCCTTTATAGAATGGTTTGTCTTCTTTTCACCCTCTACATATCGATAAATCCAGAAGATTTTGTTTCCGTGCCTTTCAAAATATCTGTTTCTTTTATTCCTTATCGGAACCGGCATTTCATAAGGCAGGTATTTTCTGAGCGCGAGCATGTATTCCATATCAAAAGAGAGCTCTTCCGCATCGAAGAACGTTACTTTCCTGAGGACATAGTTCTCATCTTTACATCGGAACAGCCAGTTCTCATTAACGTAGCCGCCCTCGTTCTCGAATTTCCTGAGCTTATCTGCTTTCAAACCCCATTTTGAAAGTATCCTATCAGCTCCAGGCTTTGTCAATCGCAATTTTCCACCGGTTTTAGAAGGTATCTTCACGCTAAGTTATAAATATTTGAATAAGTTGAGAGTATCCTGTGATTTTATGGGAAATGCGGATTTCCCTCCATTACAGCCTATGTCAAAAGAGGAGGCCGAGGCGTTACATAGAATGTTTGGGGACGGTGGGTTCTATACTGGCTTCAAGGCAGAAGACGATTTGCCGATAAGGAGAATACTGGTCAGCGTGGCCGAAAAAGAGGGAGTCGTCGAATTTATTAACACTTTCAAACCATTCATTCCAGAAGTAATCTCGACAGGGGGGACATTCGATAGATTGACTGCTGGCGGAATAGACGCATGGCCATTGGAGAGAGTCGCAAGGACGGGGCAGATGCTTGGCGACAGGGTCAAGACATTACAAGTTGATATTGCAGCCCCGGTGTTGGCTGACAAAACAGACAAAGAGCACATGAAAGATCTTTACAGATTAAGGCTAGAAAGCAAAAGGGACATACGGCCGATAGATCTTATCGTAGTAAACCTATACAAATTCGAGGAGTTTCTAGCGGGACTGCAGGCAAAAATGGAAAAAGAGGGCCGTGCCGAACTTACGGAAGAGGAGCGGAAGAAATTAACATCTCTTATCGATATAGGCGGTCCCACGCTCCTAAGAGGCGGAGCAAAGAACTTCCATTCTGTAGCAGTAGTCTCCTCACCAAGGCAATATCAAAAAGTAGCCGCAGAAGCAAAACAGCTCGAAGGAAAACTATCAGTAAAATTGAGAGAGGAGCTTTCCCTTGAAGCTTTTGAAAGGACGGCGCAGTATGATACGGCAATAGCTGCAGCGAAGAAGGCATTCAAGGGGCAGCTTAGCCGCAGCTTCTAACCCACATAAATCTTTTTATAATTAGACAGAGATAATACTCTGTCTGATTTTATGATTAGCTCCATAGAGATAACCAACTGGAAGACCCACAAGAGCACGAAGCTCAACTTCCAGAAAGGGGTTAATGTCCTAATAGGCATAATGGGAGCTGGAAAGAGCTCCGTCATGGATGCGATATCTTTTGGCTTGTTTGGCACGTTTCCTGCGCTTTTGCAAAGGAGGGTGACTCTTGAAGACCTGATATCCAATCTTGCGGAATCAAAGGAAGCAGAAGTAAGGCTCAATTTCACCGCAAACGATGATTCTTATTCTGTTATCAGGAAAATAAGCCCGAACGGAAACTCTGCAAAGCTGGAGAAAAACGGCCAGTACCTTCAAACTCAGGCTGCTCGTGTAAATGAAGAAGTTGAAAACCTTCTGAAAATAGACTACGATACGTTCTCGCGTGCCATATACGCGGAGCAGAACCAGCTCGACTACTTCCTAGAGCTCACAAAGGGCGACAGGAAGAAGCAAATAGACCGGATGCTGGGCCTGGACAACTTCGCAATAGCGGAAGAGAATGCAACGACGCTGATAAACACCATAAAGTCAACGATAAAGGCAGAAGAAGAGATTCTCGCAAGAATCGATGTCAAGGAGTTGAAAGAGCAGATGAAAAGGACTGAAGATGAAATGGCAGCCCATCAAAAAGAGACGGAAGAGCTGGAAAAGATGGTAAAAGAGCAAAGGCAGAGCCTCGATCTCACGAAGAAAAAACTTGACGAGCAGAAGGCACTCTTCCAGAAAAAGAAATCGATAAATGATGAGACACTCAGGATTAACAGCAGGATCAACACACTCGATGAAGAGATCGAGAAGATAAAAGCGCTGAACATAAACGAAGAAAGGCTCAAGAAGGACACAGAAGAAAAAACAGCCAGGGGCGCGCTGCTTTCAGGAGAGCTTTCCGAGTTGAAGAAAAGCGAGAGGGAAACAGTAAGGAAACTGTCAGAAGCTGAGAGCGAAGCTAAAAATGCCGAGAAAAAGATCGCAGAACGCGACAGGATAAGAGAACAGAACAAGGGAAAGACTGAGGAGGCCCTCTCGAATAATCTGGATGAAGCGGAGAAAGGCATCGCGAAGATGCTTGAGGACATTTCCTCTTTCAAGAGCAGGAAGTCGGAGACCGAGGAATGGATGAAAGAGCTCAGCAAGCACCTCAGCGTCTGCCCGGTGTGCGAGAGGGAGCTTGGAGAAGAGCTGAGGCAGAAGCTCGTAAGCAAAAAGAAATCGACACTTTCAGATCTAGACTCACAGATCAAGGACATAAGCGCGAAAATCGAGGAGAAAAAGAAAGTGCATAAGGAGCTATCAGAAGAGCTCAACAGTTTCAAGATGGCAAAGCAGAAGCTCGCAGAATACTCCGATATCGAGATGGATCTCGATTCATCCAGAAAAGAGCGGGAAAGGCGCAAGAAAGAGCTGGAAGATATTGCTGCAAAACTCGATAGAACGACCAAAGAGCACGAGTCAATTTCAAAGGAGCTGCAGAAGCTCAACGCGGATTCCGAAACTATCAAGAGAAAAAATGCCTATGCCGGTGAAATAAGCAAAAGCATGGCAATCCTAAAGGCCAAAAAGGAAGAAGCGAGTAGTATATTTGTAGATGAGAAGGAAATAGACGTGCTTCAGGATTCGCTCACAAAACAGAGCGCCCGGCTCAGCGATATGGAATCTAAAATCGAGGGCAACAGGAAGTATATCAAGAACCTGCAAGACCAGATAGAAGAAAAAGGCAAGCAGGTCAGGAACTTTAGCGATATGGAGAAAAAGATCGAGAAGCGCAGGAGCCAGCTAAGCAACCTAAATAAGTTCAAAGCAGCGTTGATAGACACTGAAGCGTTGCTCAGGAACCAGCTTGTTTCGTCCATCAACAGCCTCATGCAGGCCCTGTGGCGAGAACTTTATCCTTATGGCGATTACATGGGCATAAGGCTCAATGCCAAGAAAGACGATTATTCTCTGGAAGTAAATACCAGCATAGGCGGAGAGTCAGAATGGCTAGAAGTCGATGGCATAGCGAGCGGCGGGGAGCGCAGCATATCGTGCCTCACGATGAGGATAGCGCTCGCCATGGTCATAGTGCCGAACCTAAAGTGGCTGATTCTCGATGAACCAACGCACAACATAGACTCCAACGGGATAGCGAAGCTTATAGAAGTTCTAACTGGCACACTGCCCAAAGTTGTAGAGCAGATATTCATCATAACGCACGACGAGGAGCTAAAGCAGGTGGGCTCTGCGAAGATTTACCAATTGGAAAGGGACAAAGCGGCAAACGGCCATACTACCATAGCAGAAACATAACCAAAAAAGCCAACTGCAACGTTTTGCGTTTTCTGGTGAATATTGGCCAAGGACGCGGGGCTTTCAACTCTAAAACTCGGGTTCAAATCCCGAGAGAATCAGATGGCTCCTAGTCCGAAGTCAAGGCCCTTGCCTTCCTCATCTCTTCCAAATATCGACGCGCTGTGTATTCCCGTGAAGATCGCTATTACTGACACTCTTCCGTTGTAAGCGGGATCTATCCTTGCGCCCCATATCACGTTCGCTTCTGGAGCGGTTATATCAGTTATCCTGCTGCCTATCTCGTTTGCATCCCCCAGAGACATGTCTTCTCCGCCGGTTATATGCAGCATTACAGATTTCGCCCCCTCATAATCGACGTCGAGCAGCTTGTTCCTGAACGTGTCTTCTACTACCTCATTTACCTTGTTGGCTCCTTTTCCCTCGCCTATGCTTATGAATGCGAGGCCCCCTGTGCTCATTATGGATCTTATGTCCGAGAAGTCCACATTTATCAGGCTAGGTGTGTTTATAGATTCTGTGATCCCGCGCACAGCCCTCGAAGCGACCTCGTCCGCTACCTTGAAAGCCTGCTCTATCGCAAGGTTCGGATAGAGCTGCACGAGCCTCTGGTTGTCTATAACTATGAGCGTATCGACGTTTTTCCTGAGCTCCTCGAGCCCCTTTCGCGCCACCTGGATCCTTACCCTTTCTAAGGCAAAAGGCACCGTGACTATGCCTATCACTATGGCGCCGTTCGCCTTCGCTATCTCTGCAACTACTGGCGCAGATCCTGTTCCTGTACCTCCACCCATTCCTGCTGTAACGAAAACGAGATTGTAATCCCTGAGCGAGTCCTCTATTTCCGTCCTAGAATATTGCGCAGCCTTCGCACCTATCTCCGGAAAACCTCCTGCGCCGAGGCCTCTTGTCAGCGCCCCTCCCAGAAGTATCCTTTTTATCGTGGAATCCATGCTGTTCAGGTGCTTCGCATCCGTGTTCATGGCGATAAGCGTGGCTCCCTTTATACCCATCCTAGACAGCCTCTGCACCGTGTTGCTCCCTCCGCCGCCACAGCCGCATACGGCTATCTTTGTCCTGAAGAGGTCGCTCTCGTTAGGGGAACTATTAAGCGCGCTCTCTATGAGATCCATTATGTCAACCCGATAAGCAATATCTGGCAAGATATAAAAGATTATACTGCGCCTATAACGGCTATGGCAGCCATGCGGAAGCGAGAGGCCTTCATAAGGGAGGGAGACGGCCTGATTGTGTTCGGCGCAGGATTGATAGTAAGTTTGCTGGCCGTACTGTTCTATCCGCTCGCCTATCTGGGATTATTCCTTGATATTGTAGGAATCATATTGATATTGGCAACGTGGAACAGGATAGAGCACAAGGAAAGGCAATACATCGTGTACGCCATAGTGCTCTATATACTGACAGTTGTAGTGGTGCTGGCGATAATATTCTCGCTGCTATTCGGCAGCTTCATAACTGCGATAAACCAGCAGCGCGCGAATATGACTTCCCCGGCAAGCAATTCAATAATAATAACAAACGCCACGAACCAATTGATAAAGCAGGTCATTCCTATATCTGCCTGGGCGAAAATACCAACAGCCATAGCGTTGATGCTGTTCCCGCTGGGTTTCGCGGTCAAAAGAGAGCGCTATCTCCTTTATGCTTCTGCGGCAATCGATATTGTGCTGGGCATAGCGTTGTATGCCGTAATAGCCTTCGGTTACATGCAGGCTCCTACCCTATCATATGAGCCCGGGCTCGCGCCAATGCTTAACTACTCATCCGGTTTGCTGGTCTTTTCGCTGGGAACCGTGCTTTTCGGACTTGCCTATATATGGATAGGCAGCAGGCTGAGGAACAGAAAGAAGTGACGACAGGCATCTTTTTATATATATTGATGCTAAATAAAGAGTACGGCTTATTCTTTACAAAGTTAAGCTAGAAGTGCATAGCAATGTCTAAACTCAGACCCGCAAGGACGATGAGGAACCCGAACTCACAGGCATGGGCAAGGTACTCTCTGAGAAAGCCGAAGAAGAACTACATAAGGGCTCTTCCACACATAGCTATAGAAGTCTTCAAGAGCGGCACAAGGGTGGGCGGCTACGATTCGGCGGTTTCCCTGCTATCAGAGCAGCCCATACAGCTTAGGTCAAATGCGATAGAAGCCGCGAGGAAAGTGGCGAACAAGCACATGGAGAACGCTTTGCAATTAGACTACTACATGAGGCTTTGCGTCTACCCGCATAATGTAATAAGAGAGCACAAGGTCATGGCCGGCGCAGGTGCAGACCGTCTATCTAGAGGCATGCACATGGTGTTCGGAAGGCCGACCTCTGTGGCTGCAAGGCTTCAGACAGGCCAAAAGCTCTTCGAGATACATGTTTCCAAGAACAACATACCGGTAGCGAAAGCTGCGCTGAAAAAGGCAATCTCGAAGCTTTCGGGCAACTACAAGATAAGGGCCGAGGAGATGGCTGCCAGCAAGACCGCATCATAAGCGCCCGCTACTTTTGTGAAGAAGATGAAAATACTGCTGCAGTTCCCTGAGGGCTTGAAGCAAGAGGCGCTAAAGCACGCGAAGGAACTCGAAAAAGATGGCCACGAAGTATTCATATCCGCATCGCCCACCTTCGGGGCCTGCGACCTTGCGCTTGACGAGGCAAGGGGCATAAAAGCCGACAAGCTCATACACTTCGGCCATGCGGAATTCCACAACGTGGATTTCCCAGTGGAGTACGTCCATTACCCTATAGATGCACCTCTGTGCCTTTTGGAAAGCTCGCTTGAGCAGCTCAAGCCCTACAGGACAATCTCTATAGTCACAACCGTACAGCACATACACCAGCTCGATAATATCAGAAAGTTCTACGAAGAGAACGGGAAAAATGTCATAATAGGCAAGCCGTTCGGCTTTGCGAAGGCCCCCGGGCAGATACTCGGCTGCGACATAGGCAGCGCCGCATCGGTAGACAAGGAAGTCGATGCACATGTGTATTTCGGGGGCGGAATGTTCCATCCGCTGGGCGCCCTTCTCCAGACATCAAAACCGTTCTTTGCGATAGAGCCGTTTGAGAACAAGATGGCGAGAATCGATGGGCTTAGAGACACCTACAAGAAGAGGAGCAGGGGAAAGATAATGGGCTCTCTCGAAGCCAGAAACTTCGGCATTCTCGTAAGCACGAAGAACGGCCAGCACAATATGAACCTTGCAAAAGTGCTGAAGAAGAAGATTGAGGGCCAGGGGCTCAACGCGGAAATACTCGTAGCGAACACATTCGATTTCGATTCGATAAACAACATGCTCGAGTTCGACGCCCTTGTGAATACCGCATGCCCCAGAATAGGCATAGACGACATAGACAGAACAAGGAAGCCGCTGCTGAGTGCGAACGAGCTCATGGAAGTATTGAGGATAAAGGCGGAACTGATCCTAAGCAAGAAGTAAAATCAAAAAGAAGAAGAAAGAAAAAATAAAAGAAAAGGTTTCGCGCTTACGAAACCTTTACCGTGAATGTCGCTACCGGGTTGACCACATTGGCTCCATTCGACTGGTATCTGAGCCAGAGCTTTCCTGAGAACGGCGTTCCAATCGGATATGGACTTATTGTGTTCGGCGGGAATCCTGCGCACGTCAATGATGTAGTCACAGTCAATCCAGAGCCCAAGGTTCCGACGGACTGGTTTACTCCAGCTGAGTTCAACACATAATTTGTCCCTGCCGGCGGGTTTATGAATCCGCTTGTGGCATCTGGCACCGTCGTCTGGTTTCCGCACTCAAGATATGCATTGTTTATGGTGCTACCCTGGTTCTGACCGAACGATATAGTGAGTATCCCGTTCGAGTTCAGCACTGGCGTCGAGCAGCTTATGCCCGCGCTTGGCAAACACTGGTTGCCCAATAGGTTGGATCCGCTGAAGCCTATTATAATGAAGATAATCGCCAGAACGACGGTTATCATCAAAATGGCCCAACCATATGTCATCAAATATTCCATGGCGCTTTGCGCATTAGATCGGTTAGTTACCAAACCATCACCTTCGTTAGAGCATGGAAAGATAAGCATTTAAATCTTATTGCTGTGCGAAATTAATTTATCCTAAGAGGAAAACGAAAAAACCACACACAGTAACAGATTTTCCCATTAGTATTAAAAGTCTGACCATAGATGTGTAAGTGTGATTATATGGCGGAGGAGCTTAATCCATTTAAGATAGCGCAGGAGCAGCTCGATGAGGCTGCTGCTGTTATGAAGCTTGACAAGGATGCACATCAGATACTGAGGGAGCCCATGCGCACCATAATAACCAACATGCCCGTGCGCATGAGCAACGGGAAAGTAAAGACTTTCACCGCATTCCGTGTCCAGTACAACGACGCAAGGGGACCGTGCAAGGGGGGCATAAGGTTCCATCCGCAGGAGAATCTTGATACCGTAAAGGCGCTTTCCGCATGGATGACATGGAAGACGAGCCTCGCGAACATACCTTTCGGCGGCGGAAAGGGCGGAGTCGTCTGCGATACTAAGAGCATGAGCGAGAGGGATCTCGAAGCGGTTTCAAGAGCCTATGCTAGAACTTTCGCGAAGTTCATAGGCCCAGACATAGACGTGCCTGCCCCGGACGTATACACAACACCGCAGGTAATGGCATGGATGATGGATGAATACAGCAGGATAGTTGGCCATAATGAATTCGGGGTCATAACGGGGAAGCCGCTGGAGGTGTGGGGTTCAGAAGGAAGGAGCGACTCAACCGCTATGGGTGGCATATTCGTGCTAAGGGAAGCCGTCAAAACGATGAAGATGAACCCAAAGAAGATAAAGATAGCTGTTCAAGGCTTTGGGAACGCAGGAATGTATGCCTATACTCTTTCACAAAAAATACTCGGCGCGACGGTTGTTGCCATTAGCGATTCCGAAGGCGGGACTTACGACAAGAACGGATTGAACCTAGAACAGCTGGCAGATGCGAAGAAGAAAACAGGTAGTGTTATGGGCTACAAAAAAGGCGAGAAGATAACGAACGAAGAGCTGCTCGCACTGGACGTCGATGTGCTGATTCCGGCCGCAATCGAGAACCAGATAAGGAAAGACAACGCCGGCGGTGTCAATGCAAAGCTGGTGCTAGAGCA
>JAKAPD010000030.1 GCA_021812025.1 Microcaldota archaeon
ATCTATTAGCTATCCTTCGACATTATATTTATGCCTTAGCTTAGGTAATTTTCTCTGCCCCGAGAGCTGCAGCCTTGACAATGATATAAGGATTAGAGGTGGAAGGCTGCCCGGCGTTGCTTGTGAATTCTATCCATATAAAACCATTGAACTCGGCACCAAGAGGACCTGAGAACGCCAGGCCGTTCTGCCCATAGCATTGGATCCCGCTAAACTGCTGCCTCATGCCGCTTTGCATCACGAGGGTGTTGTTGGCATTGTAGTGCGTGCTAAGTACTCCATCGGTGCCGGCATATACCCATGGACTGGCTATGGAATATGGACCGCCGTTCGTACTATTTACGGATGCTGTGCATGCTACCGCGAAATTGTATTCTGTCATTCCGGTGTTTTGCCCTATACCTGCAGAAAGCATTCCAGAGTTGTTTAAGCTAGCCGCCTGACATATATATTTGAAACTCGATATGCAGGTGGGCCCTATATTCGGAGCACCGAATGAGTTAAACGTACTAGAAACTAGATACAGTATTACAATGAATACTGCAACTACCGCTGCAACGGCAACAATAAGAAGAACCAAAAAGATCCTAGTTGAACGCTCCATCTGCCAATCTATTACTTGCGTATTTATAAAAATAGGAGGAATCTTTCGGATTTATGTGCAGGGGGAGAGATTTGAACTCTCGAAGGCGCTAGGCCACGGGATCTTAAGTCCCGCGCGTTTTTCCGTGGCATAGTTGCCAGACCGGGCTCCGCCACCCCTGCATAGAATAGGATGGTGCGCTTGTAATATAAATAATTAGGCTATACTTTCCCCTTGCCTTCGCTCTCCCTTTGAGCGGCGTTCTCCAAGACTAGGTAGCCAGACTTTACCCCTTCCTGAAATGACCTTAACACTGAGCTTGGCCATCTCTGTCCAATCTTATTCGGATCGACAAGGGTGGCGCCGAGCCTTAGCATCTCCTCAAGTGCGTGCTTGCTGTCGCTCGTCCTCACAATCTCAGCGATCTTTTCCGGAGGCTGTTCAAACTTGATGTTCTGGTTCTCCCATGCAATCCTTATCTCAGCAGTGCCGTTGGTGAGTTCATGCACAGCACCTACGCTTATTATCTCCATCGCATTGCCTGTCTTCGATATTCCGAAAGCCCTTACTCCATCGCTCCTTGATTCTCTCGCTATATATGGCGCTTCAATCCGCATCATTCGATCACCAATTAAGCAAAATTAATCATGCGTAAGTCGGAGGGCCAGCTTGGTCTATTGCCTTCTTGTGCGCATCCTGCATATCTTTGCTCCTCTTAAGCAGGTCCCTGAGTTTCGATTCCACCGTCTTCGCTTCCTTGTCGAGCTCTTCTATGTCTACATTGAGCTTTATCAGCTTGTTCAGGCTTGCAATCGCAAGCTCAGCATACTTAGGATCGAGTATCGCCGGGTTAACGGGAATAAGGATATTTATGTCAGCCATCTTCGACTGTGTGGAGAAAAGCATCATGAGCGCGCCAACGCCTGTGGAGACGCCTTCACCGACAGGCTTCATCCCTGCCTTCACCGCTTCCTTGAGCAATATATCGTTGGATGCGATTGCGAAGACGACATCGTCCTCTATGTTCTGCTGTGACGCCGGGATTCCGCTTATCGAGACTATCTTGGCTACCCCGCTAGCGTTCAGGAAATCGTAAATCTTCTTTGATAGCTCGTATGTGAGCTCGATAGGGATTGCGAATTCCGCCAAAACAGTAAGCAGTTTCATCTTATCGTTCATGTACACCCTTATCGGCGGCATAGGCTTGTCTCCGTGTATCGCAACAAGCGGAGGAAAATCGTCGCTCTCTACGAAACCTATGTACTGCATCTTCTGCTTCTCTATTATGTAGCTTATCGCCATCGGACCTACGAGGCCTGCCCCTGGGAATCCTTCCAGAAACGTGAACCCCTTTAGGTTGTATTTTTCGAGCAGCTTTATTTCCATCATGTTGACCGCTACTAATTCCAAAGAAAAATATAATAAGCCCTTGCTGGGTCTTTTCCTTTAAAAACAGCATTTTACTGACGATTTCTCGACGATAGATATTTAAGGCTATCTTCCCTCTATGTAATTACAAATTTTAAAGTGATAAACATGGCAGAACGAATAGGAAGCGAGAAAATCTCGCGAGAGGATGGCTATCTTTACTACTTGGGTAAGGATGGATATGTGTGGAAGTCTCCTATGAAGACTAACGCAAGGGGGAGAAAGGGAAAAGTTGGAAGCGAAAAGATAAACAGGGCAGAAGGATTCCTGTACTTCATCGACAAGTCCGGCTATGTTGCAAGGACAAAGATGAAGAGAAGGGGCAGACGCTGACTAGCTGATTTTTCTTTCTTTTTTTTCTTTCTTCTTTCTATTCTTTCTTTTCATTTATCTATCCTTTATTTTTTCATTGTTCCTGCGGATACACCGCCTCTTCAAATATTCCAGTAAAATTTTGATGTTGACACGTTTTTATTCCTGCTCTTGCAAATACGAGTGCATGTTTTGGTGAGACTATGACAAAGATAACGTTTAGTAACGAGTCAACTTACAAGAAATTCGTCGAGCAGGGGAGGGAGAAAGAGTTCGACGAGCTGTTCGACAAGGGTGTCGAAGAAGCGAAAAAGCAATTCGGGAAAATACACCCGATGTACATAGGGGGGAAAGAGGTCAGCTCAAAGGAAAAGATAGAGGAAAAGTCGCCTATAGACGGCACGGTGATAGGCCACTTCCAGAAGGGCACACGAGAGCATGCACGGCTTGCGATAGATGCAGCGCGGAATGCGCTACCTGGTTGGAGGCATACCGATTTCAGGGAGAGGATTGCGGTTTTCAGGAAGGCAGCGGAAGTATTTTCAAAGCACAAGTTCACGATTTCTGCTGTACTCAGTTATGAGAATGGAAAGTCGAGATATGAGTCTGTAGGAGAGATTGATGAAGCGATCGACTTCATACGCTATTACGCTAACGAAATGGAGATTAACAGAGGGTTTTCACGGAAGACTGCGATGGAGAAGAGCGCCGCAAAGGTATCTGCAGGCTTCCAGGGTGCGCCTTCTTCAAAAACAGAGAAGGTGGTGATAAGGATGGCACCGTTCGGGGTGTTTGGAGTTCTTGCACCGTTTAACTTCCCAGTTTCGATTAGTACAGGGATGAGTACTGGGGCGATGATAACAGGCAACACCGTGGTGTTCAAACCCTCTTCCTCCGACAGCATGACGCTGCTGACTGGGCTGAAAATTTATGAGTGCTTCAAAGAGGCTGGCCTGCCGGATGGGGTCTTCAACTATGTCTCAGGGCCAGGATCTGAAGTCGGAGACGAGCTTGCAGTGAACAGGGGAGTTGATGGTATAGCATTCACAGGTTCGCGCAGTGTTGGCACAGGCATGATAATGAAAGCGTACGGCCTTGGGCTTCAGAAGACCTTTGTTGTTGAGATGGGTGGCAAGAACCCGGTAATAGTTTCAAACAAGTCAGATCTCGACGAGGCTGTCGGAGGAATAGCGAGCGCCGCTTTTGGATTCGATGGCCAAAAGTGCAGTGCATGCTCCAGGGTTTACGTGCACGAGTCGATAAGGGAGCAGTTCGTGAGCAAGCTCATAGACAAGGTCAGGGGATTCAGGATAGGGAACCCGCTTGAGAAGAGCGTGTATATGGGTCCACTCATAAGCCAAAATGCGTGGAAGGCCTACTCCGATGCGGTGGAGAAGATAAAGCAGAGCGGAAGGCTCCTCTACGGCGGCAATAGGGTCAACACTGGCCTTTCCGGAATATATGTTGAGCCCACGATTGCCGAGGTAGGAAAGGGGAATGAGCTTTTAAAGAAGGAGCTGTTCGTACCGATATTGATAGTTGAGGGATACAAGGATTTTGAAACTGCTATTAAGGAAGCAAACGATGTAGATTATGGCTTAACGGCCGGCTTATACAGCAAAAATAAGAAAGAGGTACAGGAGTTTATGGATAAAATAGAAGCAGGTGTCGTTTACATAAACAGGGAAACGAGCGCGACAACCGGCGCAATCGTTGGTCTCCATACTTTCGTAGGCTGGAAGGGAAGCAGCGTCGGCGGAAAGGGGACAGGAAGCAAGTTCTACCTGCAGCAGTTCATGAGGGAGCAGAGCGTGTCGCTTACAAAATGAGTAAAAGCAGGGTATGATTTAATAAGTAAATCAGAAAAATTACAATATGGTGAGTTAATGGCACAGGACGAGAAGGTAAAACAGCTCATAATGGAATACCTTGACGAAGGCAAGCTCATGCAGATAGCAACATCAAACGCCGGCAGGCCGTGGATTGCAACAGTCTGGTATGCACACGACAAGGATATGAACCTCTACTGGATCTCAAAAAGAATGCGCAGGCACTCGATGGAGCTGGAGAAGAACCCGAACGTCGCCGGAACCATAGTAAAACCACATACAGTAGGCAGCGGAGAGAAGGTTAGAGGATTGCAGTTTGAAGGAACGGCCAGGCCGTGCAACGGAAGGGAGTTCAAGATAGCAGATGAGCTTTACATGAAGAAGTATCCAGATGCTGACAGGGTCCCTCCGATCCTCAAAGGCGTGACAAACTTTATAGCGACCTTTTACGTAGCTAAGCCAAGCGCAATCGTGCTGTTCGATGAGATAAACTTCCCGAAAGACCCAAGGCAGGAGCTGAAGCTGGGATGATTCGTTGTGCTTGATGCAGCTGCTTGCAAGAAACATTGGCTTCAAGAAGAGGAAGATGCGCATAGGGAAGAGGTCGATGAAGGTACTCATCGCCGATACGCCGCGCAAGATGACGGTCGGCCTGATGTTCATGGAGAAGCTTGCAATTGACGAGTGCATGCTGTTCGAGTTCCCACGCGATGGCCAGCACCCGATATGGACGAGGAATATGAGGTTTCCAATCGACATCGTATGGTGTGATTCAGATGGGAGGATTGTTGACTTCGTGCTCTCCGCGCCTCCAGCAGGAAGATTCGAATTCTTCGGCTTCCGCCCAATGGCGCGCTCGCGCTACGTGCTAGAATTCAATTCAGGGTTCGTAAAGAAAAACAAAATGAAAAAAGAGGAAAAAATAATATTCAAATAATATCAGAAGTGCCTTACGTCCTTCTCCCATCTTCCGAAGGTCTTCTCAAGCCTTTCCAGCTCTTTTGTACCTTTGAGATCCTCCCTCGCTCTTGCTATAACCGCTTCTACGGTTATCGAAAGCCTAGCCCTTGCGCTTGCATCGAGCCCAGCCCTCGACCTCCTTATCCCTTCGATTAGGTTCTCCGTATTTGAGAGAGCGTCTGCAGTTTGCGTGACACGCGCTTCTCCGTTTGCCTCCAGCATGTCCTTTATCGCTGGCGCTACAGTATTTGCGGCGTGGTTTGCTATTCGCCTTGCTGCTCTGCCGTCTGTTCGTCCGGTTATCCCGCAAAGCTCCCTCATTGCTTCGCTTGGGATTGCAGAGCGCTCACTGCCTAGGCGGAATACGCTTGCCTGTCCGAACCCTGGACCTTCTCTTTGAATTTCTATTGTCATGGCTATACCTCAATTATAACAGATATACTGCGCAGAAAGTGATATTTAAATGCCTCGGTTTCCCCATAATTTTGCAGAAAAACCTACATTTTTGCCAAGCGTGCCTCTCTAGAAGGAGACAGGTTTTGGAGCGCTCTTCTTCCACAAAGATGGATGGTATTTAAACGTTCCTGAGCGTATAAATATTATAACTGAGTTATAAGGTTAGCGTTGCTGTGGTAAAATGGCAGATGATTTGAAGGCTATCCTTGAGCAGCAGAACAGCGAATACAAGGAGGCTTACGGCTTTAGCGATGACATCGAATACGACTTCAAGACTGAGAAGGGACTCTCCGAAAAGGTCGTTATAGAGATATCGAAGATAAAGAGGGAGCCCGAATGGATGGCCGAGAAGAGGCTTACCGGATTGAGGGTCTTCGAAAGCAAGCCAATGCCGCAGTGGGGCGCTGACCTCAACGACATAGACTTCGATGATGTTTACTACTATCTAAAACCATCGAGCAAGCCAAAGGCGGATGCCTGGGACAAAGTCCCTGAGGAGATAAAGAGGACCTTTGACAGGCTGGGAATCCCGGAAGCGGAGAGGAAGTTCTTCGCAGGAGCGGAGGTGCAATATGATTCTGAGGTTGTTTACGGGAAGGTTAGGGAAGATCTTGAGAAGCAGGGTGTGATATTCACAGACATGGATAATGCAGTGAAGAAATACCCCGAAATTGTGAAAAAATATTTTGGTACGGTGATTCCCGCCTCTGACAATAAGTTCGCAGCGCTGAATACGGCTGTTTGGAGCGGGGGCAGCTTTATCTATGTACCGAAAGGGATAAAGGTCGCGCTGCCGCTCCAGGCTTATTTCAGAATCAATGCAGAGAAGGCAGGGCAGTTCGAAAGGACGCTTATCATAGCAGACGAAGAC
>JAKAPD010000031.1 GCA_021812025.1 Microcaldota archaeon
TGATATCATCATCAAACGCAATTATCATCTTCGTGAACGACAATTGCCCCATTCCGAGAAGCGAGAACATTACTTTTTTCGCCTCTCCGGGGAATCTTTTCTTGATGGAAACGAAGCACATGTTTGTGAATATCCCTTCTGGCGGCAGGTAGACATCGACTATGCTCTCGTTCATCGCTTTTATGACCGGCTTGAGGTAATCGAAGATGAACTGGCCTATCACCACATCCTCGTGCCACGGGAAGCCCACCACACTCGCAGCATATATCGGCTTCTTCTTCGCGTATATCTTATCGATGTGGAAAACCGGATACTCTTCCGGTATCGAGTAGTAGCCCGTATGGTCCCCGAATGGCCCTTCAAGCCTTTTTTCAAGAGGATCGACACTCCCGAACAGCATTATCTCAGAGTTCGATGGCACAGGCGGGTATTCGCCATTTTTCATCAGCGCAGTTTTTCCGCCCCTCGCAATGCCGGAAAAAGAAAATTCATTGAAGCCGACAGGCAGCGGAGCCACAGCCGATACGATGTTATAGGGATCGGTGCCTATCGAGACGCTAACTTTAAGGCTCTTCTTCGCGTCTATGGCCTCTTTTGCGTGTATGGCGCCTCCTTTTTGCGCCTGCCAGTGCATGCCGGTAGTGAGCTTGTCGAAAACCTGCATGCGGTAGATTCCGACGTTTAGCGACTTGCCCCTAGGGCTTTCAGTGACGACCAAAGGCAGGGTTATGAACTTGCCGGCATCGTTTGGCCAGACTTTGAGTATCGGGAGTTCTCCCAGATCTCTGAGCTCATCGAAGCGTTTGGCTTCGAACTTCTCGATCTTCGGCTTTGCGTCCATAAGCGCCTTAGCGCCCTTGACAAGCGATAATCCCGCCGACTGCGATTTTATCGAATTAAGGTTGCTGAGCACCTGCGACGCATAAGAATTGCTAAAAAGCTCCCTCAAGGTTGACATGGAGCCGAACAAGTTTGTCACGACCGGCACGTTCGAGTCTTCCACGTCTTCGAAGTAAAGTGTCTTGCTTTCATATCTGCTTTCCCTATCTGCCTTGTCTGTGAATCCGGTTATCTCGAGCGCCGGATTAACCCTCTCTCTTATTCTCAATAATCTATCCTTGCTGGACAAGTAGCCAAGATAGGACCTGAGGTCACTAATCATCAAATCAGCTTAGTTTTACTGCGTTGCCGTTGGGTTTTCCTTCAATAAAGGTTTGTGCTTTGAATTTATATAACCGAAGGTTCTGCTGCTTCCAAAGCTCTTTTGGCAGGCCTATGCTCTCGCACGCCTTCTGGAAGAGCGCATTCTTTCCAAGCTGCCCTTCTAATGCATCGTGCGGCAGCATCACCGCCTTTCTTGTGCCGTACTCTATTATAAGGCCGTCTTCCCCCAAAGCAAAGTTCCTTAGCTTTGTGGTCGGGCTTCCCATCAATCTGTCAACGCTCTGGATTATGCTGACTTCGACGATGACGTGCTCCAGTTCAGGATACGAGAGAGAGCCGGAGCGCGCGGAAGCAAGGGCGGAATCCACAAGCTCTATGTTGAGCGTTCTCGGTTTTTCGAGTACCGCTTTTGACCCGCGCGGAGTCTTTGTCTGATTATGGAGAAACCTTACGAAAACGCTCTCCTTTGCATCAAGGTGCGAAATGCTCCTCTCAACTATATCCCGTGTGAATCTTGGACTCCTTAACGATAGCTCTACCGCGCTACGCGCCGCCTTGAGCATCTCGTTACCTTCTTCAACACTGTAGATTTTCAACCGGTCACCGGCAGAATATGGCAAGCAAAGAATATAACCTTGATGTCGCGTACATTTCCGGATTATCATCCCAAAGGCTTAAATACATATTTTACGTAAGTATCTGTACATATACTTTGGTAAATGCTAAGTGATTTGGATGGAGACAGATAACAAAACAAGCAACAGTATGAATGATTTCCTGAAGAGTGCTGCGAGAATAGCAGTGCCGATTCTTGTTGCAGGCTTTGCTGCTCTCAGGGAGGCCAATGCATCATACGTTTCACTTCAAGTTCTGCCGGTACTCGGCCAGGCAAAAATGCTGCTTGCGCAAATAGGGCCAACGCTGAGCGGCGTGCTTTTTATAGCAGCTGGGATATTCTATGCGCTTGGCCAGCTCCTTCCGCCGGACAAAAAGGCGCAATTCCACACGACAGCGGTCAACGTGGTCATAGGAGCCATCGTTGTTGGTGTGTTAAGCGTTGCATCGACTTCGCTCGCGACCGCATCAACGCATCTGCTCAGCAACTTTACTGCAAATTCTGTGAATGTGTCGGGATAAGGCGATTTTATGTCTGCGGTTTTCGCCGGTTATGGCGTAGCGGTGACGGTTGTCGCAGTAATGATATCAGTGTTCGGTATCGTTTATGGGCTTGGAATAGCCCTTGATGACAAGAAGATAAAAGAATTCGGCAAATACGAGATTTACCAATCCTTGATAAACGGCGCGATAATCGGATTTCTTTTTATAGCCTTTACCCCAAATGGCGTGATAACCGCTGTGATAAACAACTTCTCAAGCGGAGTAACGTCACAACCCTGCAGCCCGCCCATGGCATACAATTCAGCAATATGCTTTTCATACAATTACCTCTTCGGATCGCTTTCAGTAGGCGTCAATGGAAATACATATCCGTCCCTTATCGCCTCAACGATCGCCCTTCTAACATCCACAACGGTTCTCTACATGATGATAGGGACGCTATCTACTGTGTCGTTTAGTATTGTAGTTATATCAGTAGGTCTGGCAGGCCTCAACATCTTCCTGGGTCCGCTCAGGGACATAATAGACCTTCTTGTGCTAAACCTGTTCCTTATAATAGCGCAGGCGGCTCTGCTGAAGTTTATCGCAGCGACTGCGATCTCGATGGTGTTGCCGATAGGACTCGTCCTGAGGAGCTTTTTCTTCACAAGAAGACTTGGGGGAACGCTGATAGCGATAGCAATAGGTTTCTTCGCGGTGTACCCTTTGACCTATGTGCTCGCCGCGCAGCTCCTCAACAGCTATAGCACCGGTGGCCAGTTCGCCCAAGAGGTTAATAATGCCACGAATGCGGTTGGCGGGTCTGTTGCAACTGCAAAGGGCATAGAGGGCGCGACCTACTCCGATGCAAAAGGCGTTATCACTTCGCCTGCGACATACCTGCTGGGCTTTAATCCGATAGGCGATGCGGCAGGGATGATACTTGGGCTAGGCAATGGCTTCTCATCGCTAATGTCGGCTCTCGGCAGTGTTGTATCAGATCTGATAATACAGGTGTTCATACTGCCTATCTTCAGCCTGATTCTGACAATAATATCAGTAAGGGAGCTGGCAAATATCATGGGTTCCGAAGTGTCTTTTGGGAAGTTCGACGTATTGTAGTGGTAGGATGAAAAACGAAATGCCCGCGTTCTATATTTTATTGTCTCTGGCTTCTATAGTCGCCGTCGCCAGCGTCATCACCCTTAACGAGATACTTATAGCATTGTCGGCATTCCTTTTGCTTATTATCGTATCGTTCTTCAAGCTATGGTACGTGATCGAGGCATTCGTATTCAGGCATAGCAGCCTGATCCAGGTGTTTGCCGGTTATGAGCTGAGCGGCGAGCGAACTTCTGCCATAAGGAAAGTCAATGGGAAAGTGAGTGCGACAACCGCGGCTATGCTTGATGTGGGAATCGGCAACGAGGTCGACAAAGCAAGATTGGAAAACACCATAGCCCATATAAATTACCCATTTAAGCTCATAATGCAGGTGGAGCGCCTAGATATCGAGAAGATACTTGACAACCTCCAGACGAAAAGGAATACAAAAGAGATAGAGCTCTCAAGGTTAGATGGGGCTTCCAACAAGCACCTTGCTACGATAAGCAGGATAAAGCGCGAAATCGAGCAGATTGGGCACGACATCTCGAACATCAAGTCCGGTGAGATGCCTCTCCGTTTGGCATACTATATAATGACCAGTTCCATATCGGACAGCGTCTTTGCTTCGGAGGAACGGGCAAAGTCGCAGATAAGGGAGCTCTCCAGCCAGTTCGACGCGCTCCTCAAGGCTTCTTCGAGGATCCTGGGCGGCGACGAGTTATTGGCGTTGCTGGAACTCGATTCCTCGATGGTGTTGTCATGAGCATATGGTACTTCAGTAGTTCAAAGCGCGCTACAGACAACATGAAGCTGATCGATGTATCAGAGCCGCCGCGTGTGAGCGGCAAAGGCGTTTATGTGGGCCGTACAATGGTGTACAAAATGCCGTTTTTCCTTGACGATGACGAGCTTCTAAACCCGCATATGGCGGTTCTGGGCATGACAGGCTCAGGCAAATCCTACTTCTTGAAAAACTATCTTATCAGGAGCAGATTGGTAAACGAATCCGGCATATTGATACTGGACTGGAACGGCGAATACGACGAGCTTGTCAGGTTTCTTGACGGAAGGGTAGTTGATGCGAGCGGAGATGCTATTCTAAATATCAATCCCGAGCATCTCAACAGCGTGCTGAGCATAAACATGTCTGGTCTGAATGATGACGCTAAAAGGAAAGAGGCGGCGTTTAGGATATTGAATTCGCTGATAGAACTTATGCACCGCTTGGAAATCGGAAGCGGGAAGAAGAGGCTTGTGGTGCTGGACGAGGCATGGAAGCTAATAAACGACGGAAAAATCCTTGGCCAGCTGTTCAGGGAAGGCAGGAAGTACGGTTTTGGGGTAATTGTCGCAACACAGCTTGTTGGCGACGTCAACAACGAGATAATATCAAACGCCGCATGCATAGCCATTTTCAGGATGCAAAACGGGGGCGATTACTCGGCGCTCGTCGAAAATGGGATAATAAAGGAAGACGATAGGCACAGGCTGTCTAGCCTCCGCATCGGCAGCTGCATGTTCAGGCTCGCCTATAAGAACTCGGCGGCTACGCCGGCAAATTTCATCATAAAGAAAATAGATGGGCTTATTTTATCAACGTACACTATATGGTGGGGCAAAATGCAGGTAAAGATATCCTTTGATAATTTCAGGAAGATAACCGACCAGAGCATACAGAGCGTGGAACTCAGGGCAAGATTGGAAGATTTTCTGGAAGCGAATAAGAGAAACGTAGAGTTCGGGGCCCTTATGGGGTTCTTGGTGAAAAACAGGATGAAAAGAGAAGAAATTGTTCCATATGCAAGGCTTCTGGGTTTTAATGACTTGCAGATAGCAAACGCATACGAGAATTCGAAAGGCATTGTCTCACTGGCGGGGCATTAGATGGCAAAGCAGCATGGACCCTTATTTGTATCTACATTTTTGACAGCGGCATCGCTAAGAACAACAATGGGAAACGCGAGAAACCTCATGGATTCGTTTCCGGGGGCAAAAATGCTTTCAGAGGGTGTACGGCTCAGGTATCTGCTTAGCGGCAAAGGAGAAAATATATTGGAACTGGGAAGGTCGACCATCGTTTTTAGCTTCTCTTCGGAGAAACCCAACAAACAGGAAAGGAACGAGAATTTTGTTAAGCTCCTTGCAATTCTCGGCTACCTAAAAAATGTTTATGATGTTAAGCTAGAATCTCTTTATGGCGAGATAATAGATGCGATAGAAAGCGCTTCGTTCCTTCCTCGGAAGGAAAAGAAAAGCGAGCAAGAAGAACTGCTTGTGCGCCGCATAACCGAAATAAGCGCGGTAAATTCAAGCATAGCACACGAAATGATGAAACAGAAACGCCGGATATCCGAATTGGAGCAGAGCGAGAGACTCTTTGCTAGATTCTGCTATGAACTCATAGACCGGCTTTCCCATGAAAGGCTGGATTCAGAAGAAAAAATTGTCACCGCGCTTTCCAAGCTCGAGATAGAAGGCGAACTAGTGGAAAATATCAGCAAACGTCTTTTAAAGTTTAATAATAAATGATATTTGATATAATGGGCATAGAAGAGGCAAAGTGCTGCATCTGCGGCGCGGAACTCAACACCGAGAATTACTATTACATAGCAGCAGGAAGGCTTGCGCAGAGCGTGCATTCGGATCCGAAAGCCTATTCAGAATACGCGCTGTGCAATACCTGCTATTCCGAAGTAAAGGCGGAGCTGATGGTCAGCATACAAAAAAGGACCCAGAAAAAGAGGCAAGAGCAGAGTTAGAAGCGATCATTTCTTTTTGATTTCGCCAGTGAGTATCTCTCCACAGGTGCATTCTCCCTTCGGCTTTCCGCAAACGGCGCATACTATGGTCCACTTCTTCTTTTTCATGATTAGGTATGTTAAGATAAGTTAAATAACTTATCTAAGTGATAAAATCTAGGTTCTTATGGAAAGCGGCATACCTGCGTGGATGATTTGCGAAGACATACTAAACAAGGCAAAAGACGAATTGATAACGG